>CAUUHI010000001.1:0-20359 GCA_963544935.1 uncultured Saccharimonas sp. (SeqCode)
TCAGCATTTTAAATATTTTTATTGATAACTTTGATTGTTTTAACAAACGACCGTTAACTAAAACAAGCTCAACCCCTATTGTAGCAGGGATTTTTTGAGTGAAAATAAAAAAAGGAGGTATTTCGTATTAAAATAAATACGATTTTTAATGCGCTACAAATACTTAGAGGTTTTATTAAGGAGAAAATATGGCTTTTTTCATATTGGTAATTGCAATTGCTGGTGGAATTTTCTGGTTTAATAGAAAATCTGCCATTGATAAATACACTAAAAAACAAGAATTAGCAATGAAAATTTTTGAGAAATCGAAAAGAATTCGCTTAGAAGTAATGGCTGATATTAACGAACTGGGTGGACGAATGGCTTCGGCAGACCGTGAACAATACATCAGTCTAACTCAAGAAAGAGAATCGCTTCAAGAAACTTTAGAGACAATTGAAGAAGGTATTCGAGCTATGGAGTCAATTTTGCAGTGGAGAGTTGATTCTTCAGGTGGAAGACTGGAAATCGAGAAGGAACTGTCGAACCTACGACGGTATTCTGGACTTACATTAGAAGAATTAGCACGAGATTGTGGTATTGTGCCATAAAATATTCAAATAGAAAGAGGCTTAAAATGAATACTCGTTTAAATCAAAAAGTTGTTCGTGGTGAATTGGTTGAGATTATTGAAAGCTCAGGTGGTTTTCTTGGTGGAATTGAATATCAATTAGTCGTTGGTGGGAAGATTAAAGAACAATCTAAAGACCTAAGCTATATTCTTAGTGCCTTTGATAGATATTGGTAATTTATTAGGAAGAGTGTCGATGAAAAGAAAGTTATTTTTCTCATTTATAATTTTACTGTCATGTTTTACGCTTTTAGGCTGTAGTTCCCCTAAGAACTTCACAGGTAAATGGAAAACCGATATCTTCGACCAAGGAAGTGTTAGAGAAGATGGTGCAAAAATTGCAGGTAAAGCAACTGGACAAGCCGACCTTGCTTCAATTATCTCTAAATATATTCATTGGAATGCTACTATGGAGATAAAAAAAGATGGAACTTTAATAATGGATAATGGCGAAACTTTCTCTGCTAAATGGCATCAAAAAGGCGACAAAATTGTAATTGAAGGAAAAAATATTTCCGGAATTGCAACCCTGTCCGATGACCAGAAGACTTTATATTTCGAAAATAAGCCATTGAATGATAATTCTGATAACCAGAATGGTTTTATGATTGGAGAAAATTCGTTAAAGTTTGAATTTAAAAAGGTAGAATAATATGAAAAATAGCATTAAAATTCGATTAGCAATTATAACAATAGCCATCATTGGGTTTCTATTTTATGGATTTAGAGATAATGGTTCGGTACTTTATTACGGGCAAAGCTATACAGCAGGTTCTGTATTTAAACCTGATTCGTATCTCTCAGCTGGGCTATTTAAATCCGCAGGCAAAGAGATAAACGAACTGGTTTCGAAAAAGCGTGGAAGTAGCCTTACAGGTGTGATGGTCTCTGTTATAGTTGGTGGAATTACTTTTTTCACACTTTGGCAAGATGACGATTTTAAAGATATTTTAGTAGAAGCAAGAAAACAAGGAGAAAATAATTAAAATGGCTAATTTGGATAATTACTTGATTTTGGTTTTTATTGTAGCAACTGGAATTCTTATCGCTATTCAATTTGCAGGCGACCGTTTAGCAGATTGGCTAACGGATTTAACCGAGCAATTCTTTTCGAAAAGTCTGGATAAGCATGAAGAAAAGCGTAAGGCGGAAAAAGAAGAAAAATAAGTTAAGGATTTACAGTCTAGTTATACTGCCAGATAAAACTAAAATTATCTTCTCTTATTCAAATCTAAGGTATCTAACCCTAAAAAACCAATATTTATATTTGACGAATAATAGAAAAAGACGGCTCATTTTTTGAACCGTCTTTTAATTTACTCATAAGATGTGTGAACTCAGATTACTTTTAGACTGCTGAGCGTGGAGCGTTTTTCAGCTCAACTTTGGCACACGACTTATTTTGTATTTGCACAATATTTTTCAAAATCTAAAGAAAAACTGCGTTTTAAAATGTCCCTAACAAAGAATAAGTTTGGATATAATAGGTGTGATGTCGAACAATAGTAAAAAATTTAAACTTCCAATACTTTTTCGAAATTTTTTGGTATGAAGCAAATGTAGGCTTTAAAGTGGTATAATAAATGTATAGATAGCTAAATAAAAGAGGTAATTTATCGTGATAATAAAAGCTCTTCGAATTAAAGGTTTTAAAAAATTTAGAGAATTGGAAGTAAAATTCAATGATGAAATTTCGGTTATTGTAGGGGAAAATGAAAGTGGAAAATCCAGCTTATTGTTAGCGTTGGATATAGCTCTAAACCAATCTGTTTTCAATCGTGCAGATTCATCGCTTGATAGATATTTGAATAAAGAGGATATCCAGCGTTTCTTTGATAATCCAAGTAAAGATACACTTCCTAAGATTGATATCGAAGTATTTTTAGATTTTCAAGGCTCTATCATAGCATCAGAATTTTCTGGCCTTCACTATAATACTCCTGAAAAAGATAAGTTTTACTGTGGGATTAGATTTGTATATGAATTTGATATGGATTTTTTAAATAATGTCAATTTTGATGAGTTTGCTAAAAACAAAATAATTCCAGTAGAGTATTATCGTGCCTCTTGGAACACTTTTCAAGGAAAAAGTTATAAACGCCAGCTACTTTCAAGAAATACTATATTTTTGGACAATTCTTCTCAGAAATATGACTTGTTTGGTGGGTACGCTAGAAATCTTTATCAGGCTAAAGTGGACTTAAATTTACACCGAGAAGTAGCTTCTGACTTCAAGCGACAACTTCAAGGTTTTATTGATAATCAAAAAGAAAATTTAAAAATTGATGATGATAAACATATTGGATTTGATTCTACTAAAACCGACCTCCTTAAACTGATTGACATTTATGAAAACAATATCTCAATTCAAGATATGGGGAAAGGAAAAGAAAATTTAATTAAAATTGAGACCTCTTTATCTAATGGAATATTTGATATTATCTTTATTGATGAGCCTGAAAATCATTTAAGCTTTACTAATACAAGAAAATTAATTGACCTATTGAAACAACGAACTAACGAACAAGTAATTGTAGTGTCGCATAGTTCGCTGGTGGTGAGTAGACTGGACTTGAAGAATGTAATATGGCTTTCAGACAAAGAAACAAAAAGCTTAAAGAGTTTAGATGATGATACATCAATGTATTTTTCGAAAATTGATAACTTGGACATTTTGAGATTTATATTGGCTGAGAAGGTTATTTTAGTTGAAGGTGCGGCGGAGTATATCATTCTTCCAGCTATTTATCAAAAGGTTTTAAGTAGTAAGATTGAGGCTGATGGTATTGAGATAATTTCTATGGGGAGTATTTCCTACGAAAGGTATCGTAAAATTGCAGAGTCCTTAAATAAAAAAGTTGTAGTAATTACTGATAATGATGGAAAGAATAAACAATACGATAATACAGACTTATTTAGTATTTTTTCTGATGAGAATATTGAAAATTGGACACTCGAAGTTGCTTTTTATAATTCCAATAAGAGCACTTTTGATGAAGAATATAAAGACAAAAATACTAAACCTAAATATAAGGAACGTAATATGTCCAAAGCTTGTGCACATATGTTGAAAAATAAAACTGAGACCGCACTGTTTATTGAGAAAAATATAGAATCACTTTCTATTCCAAATTATTTAGTTGAGGCGATTCAATGGATAAAAAAATAGTATTAGCTTCTGCTGGTGCAGGAAAAACTTATTTTATTGCAAATGATTTTTCTGAAGATAAACGAGTATTTCTTATTACATTTACCAATCAAAATGTTGAAAATATTCGAAATGAATTGTTAAAACGCTTCAAAGGGAAAATTCCAGAAAACATCAAAGTTTCAACTTTTGATTCATTTGTATATAATCAGTTAATTAGACCTTTTGAGCCTATTGCTAATTTTCCAATCATAAATAGCAAAGGTGTTGAAGTCAATATTGAACCAGAGACTGACCCTCGTAAATATGGTTACTTTAAATTGGATAACCCTAAGCATTTTTTAATAGATGGTAAATTCTATGTATCCAGATTGAGTAAATTTTTTATAAAGCAAGATAATAATTTCAAAAAGATGTCTCTCAATAGATTGAATAATTTTTGTGATACTATCTATATAGATGAATTTCAAGATTATAACGGTTGGAATTTTAAACTTTTAAAGTATCTTCTGGAATCATCTAAGAATAGCATCGTGGCTGTAGGAGATATTTTTCAAAGCTTAGTAGCTCCAATTCGAAGGGATGGAAAAGGCTCAGATTTGCCATTTTCTGAAATCTCTTCTATTGAAGATTTATCTTATAAGTTATCTCCTAGAATTAAGATTGATACAGATACTCTAATAAAAAGTCGGAGGGTAGCTCCAAAAGTTTGTGATTTCATTAATACTCATTTGAGGATTCCTATTGAATCTCTATCTGATAACAATGGGGAAATTAGGTGGTTAAACAGTGCTTCTGAAGCGAATCAAATTCTGATTGATTCTAACATTCCTAAATTAGTTTGGGATAAAAGAATAAACCATAATAGGATAGATAATTCTATTAATTGGTCTTATTCAAAAGGCGATACTTACCTTCAAACTTGTGTAATATTAACTGAGCCAACAAGTGACTTATCAAACTGGGTTAATCTATCTAATAAGTCAAGAAATAGGCTATATGTCGCATTAACTCGTTCTTTAGGGGATGTTTATCTTATTCCTAATACTGTATTTGGGGAGTGGAAAAATAAGTTTAACTAAAAAAAGATTAGACTTATTAGTTAAAGGGAGTTATCATGGACACACCAATAAAGCAAAGGAGATTTTATGGAAAAATTCACCAACAGAAATATTTAAAATAATGAACTTGAACAAGAGCAGTTCTCGCTTCAAGACCGCATTCGAAATATCCACAATTTCTAAAACGAAGACACCACACGAGACCAAGAAATTGCTATAGTAGCCAGCGTGATTAGGTGAGGTGTGGTATAAATACAACATCAGGGAACATGTATGTGATATTTTGGAAGGTGGAGAAGACGCATTTATGAGGAGGGGAAAAAATACAGTATCAACCGTTAACAATAATTTATATCTGCAAAATAACAGGAATAGTTATTTTTGTGTTAAAGTCTGACACTCACATTTAGCTCGAGGAGACTCGGGCTTTTTTGGTTGGGTGAATGCTTTTACGCAGTGGAAAAAGGTAAAATATAGTAGATTGCATCTGGAATAGTCCACGGACTTTTCTAAAATATTATTAGGAACTGGTTTGAATTTAGCAATTAAATTGTTCAGCTTTTATTTCATTTAACTATATTTAAGTTAAATCGATAGCTTCTTGCGTTCGCTTCGCCTTTCGGTTCGGGTTGCTTAACTTTGCACTAGCACCGCCGTTTCTGCCCAATTTTGGCACACGACTTATTGTATTTTTACACAATATTAGTCTGTGTAGAGGAGGGCGGGGGAATCTTCAAGAAAATATTCTAAGCTTTTTATTTCCTTTTTTTGATTCTGTTACGATGGATTGCCTTTCGAAAATCTCCAGCAGTTGAGCTTTTTACAACTCCATATTTTCACAAAAATACCAGTAAAAAATCTTAATTTTTAGCCCAAATACTGATGTAAATTAAACTCAAAAACAGGCTGGACTTCCGTGCCAAAGAGAGTTATGATGGACATGCAAAAGAAATTTAACAGATAGGAGTGATATGTATATCGATTTAGAAATTGAAATGTATCTACAAAAATTAGAAAGCAAAATACGCCAGCAAACATATTGGGGCGTTGTGCCAGAAATACCAATTGAATGGCAACCAAACCAATTAGGATTTTATCTTAACGACCCGATATCTTTGCCCGCATTTTTAACGAAACTACGAGTGTTCGAAAAAGGTTTTGCCTTCGATTATGTTGAAACTAATGTTTTTAAACGCAAGATAACAGTTTTTGCCATTAACGAAAGCAAAGAAAAGTTTATTGCGAAAATCAAAAAGTTGCTTACTTGCCAAAGTAGAGGTGAGATGTGCGAAATTTTGCTATACATTTTGGCAACACCAGTAACTTATATCGATGAGGCTGTTTGTTAGCCAGAATTAACAACAAAATTACCCCAGTTTTGCGACTGGGGCGTTTGTTTTGAATTGAAAATATATGGAAAATTTTTTAATACAGTGTAAAAATGTCAGAAAAATTAAAAACAGTTATAAATAATATACGACTATTGACAAACTGTAAGAATGTCGTTATATTAGTAACACCGAAGATTTCTTGTTTTGTCTAACCAACACATTTTTAGTGAAAGTGAGGATGGGACAGAAAAAAAGATAAATTTAATTTCAATGCTTATAGGTGCTGGAGGAACTGGGAGTGTATATGGCTTTATTCAACCAATGCCTTTTTGGAATCTTGTTGTGATGGTTGTAGGGGGTAGTATAGTTATTTCTATTATTTCATATAGCATACACGCCATTCTTGATTCTGACAAAAAATCCAGAAACTTAGATGGGATTATAGCCTCTTGTGTTGGAAAGAGAAATAATTGCTTTGAACCTAGGAATAAAGCTTCACCAAATAAAAGAAAAAATCACCACTAAAAAGTGGTGAACCCAATATAAATCTGTCCTGTTGTTTCTTGTTGGTGAATAGCAAGACGGATAACTAAAAATAAGAAATCTTCTTCCCAGTGATACTCGAACTATCATTGGGATTTTCTTTTTTCTTTATTTCGAAAACATATATATTATAGGCGTTCGAAATAACTTAAATTATTATACCAGACCCGCCCAAAGATTGCAACAGTTTTGTTGAAAAAAGAAAATTGGGGATTTTCACTTCGAAAATAGGGCTTAAAAACACATCACCCATCATGTAATCGTGCAATTCTTCAAAAGTTGTAAGGTGAACTGTTTCAATTTGAGGGAGTTTGGGTTCAGCTTCGAAATTTTGACTGCTTTCGTTGCTCTGGTTTAATTTTTCCATAAAATCTCCTTTGCTTTATTGGTGTGTCCATGATAACTCTCTATAGGGGAAGAGTCAAGCACTTTTTCACGAAAACCCCAACGACTTGAAATCGCTGGGGTTAAGGGGCTAGAGTTGGTTAGTTGTTGGACTGCTGGGTGAGGTGTGGACATTTTAACATTTTTTTGAGTTTTTTCCGAATTTGACTTTTTATATTAATTATGCTATAATTAAGAAGTTGTGAATATTAAAATCACAACCGAACATTACCAGAATTGAGCTAAAAAATATTGTTCATTTTATTACTTTTTTACTGCTTAGCAATAAGTTTTTAAAGATTATTTAAAGATTTTTTGCTAAGTGGTAAACTTGGTAAAATAATAGAAAGACCTCAAAAAGAGGAGATAAAGAAAAATGACAAATATCACTAACCTAACACCGCATCCAGTCAACATTGTAGATAAGGAAGGCAATATAATTAAAGTCTTCGAATCTGCGGGCGTAGCAAGAGCCGCGCAAGAGGATGTTGAAATTGGAACGCTTGAAGGTATTACAATTATCGAAACGACATTTGACGAAATAGTTGATTTGCCAGAATATAGCCAGGGAACTTACTATATCGTAAGTGCCATAACCGCAAAGGCCGCAAGTCTAAGCGGTCGAAGCACACGAGATTTACTTCTCCCTGGTAAAACAGTAAAAAATAGAGACGGCCAAATTATTGGCTGTCAAGCATTGGCTAGGTATAAATAAATAGCTCGATTCTTAAATAAGCCTTGTTTTTGCAAGGCTTTTTCTTTTTTGTGCTATAACTATTGACTTTTTTCAATTTTAGTGATATAATTAAGTTACTTGCGTGGAGCGAGAGAACATTTCGAAAGTAGGAATCTGGCTAGTTTTGCCGAATTTTCAGTTTCGAAAATTGAGTTTAAAAATTAAGCTCAGCTTTCGAAGCTGAAAACTTCGAAAAATTAATAGCCGAGCGGGCTTTAAACGCGGAGAAAAAAATAATGGTTAAAGTTTTTAAAGAATTTACCAGCCAACCTGACGGAAAAGTTTTATTGATGTTGCACACAAACGACAGCCCTAGTCCTAAGCCTGTTGAAGGTATTGACTTTGCTAACGTGCCAAAAGAAAAACGTGAATTCTTCCTACAACGTGAAGGTCGTTTAGTTGATGAGTATTTCACCGAAAATAAGACTGGAAATTACTCTTCAAATATTGCATCAAGAGATGATGCAGACTATGGAGAAAAAGTTCGGCAAGAGATTGAGTTCTGGCAAGAACATGGAATTTTCTTACTCTAAGCTGCTCAAGATTCCACCTTTCAAAACCCCACAAAATCGTGGGGCTTTTTTATTTTTCGAAAGCAATTTTTTCAGCAATTTTTGCAAGTTCTTCAGGCGATGTTTCGGCAGGGTAGCCATGGTGGAGCCGCAAAACATTTTTATCATAAAGTGGCACAAGGTGAATGTGCGCGTGCGGCACGCCAAAACCTTCAACCACAACGCCCACACGGATTGGTTTCATTTCAGCTTGAATTTTCTGGGCAATCTTTTTAGCAATTCGCCACAGATAATCATAATCATCTTTCTCTAAATCCCAAAGCAAATCAACTTGTTTTTTTGGAATAACCAAAACATGGCCGTTCGAAAGCGGCTCGATGTCAAGCATTGCGAAAACTTTTTCGTCTTCATAAACCTTGTGGCAGGGGATTTCACCCTCAATAATTCGTGTAAAAATTGATTTTTCTTGCATTAAATTTCGCTCCAATCTGTTCCTTTTTTATAAAATCGCAAAGTTTCTTCGTTCGAATTTTGCCAAAAATCCAAAGCTGGCTGAAGAATTTCCCACGCGCGCAAAATTTCATCGCTCTCAGCAAAAAACGCTTTTTCATTTTGAATCGCTTCAGCCAAAACTTTTTCATAAGCTTCAGCAGGCTGAGCATTTTCATCATAAGAAAAACTCAAATTTCGAATTTCTGTGCGACGATTCAAGCCTGGAATTTTCGTTGCAAGTTCAATTTTTACACTCGCCGAATCATCAAGCGAAATTTGAATTAAATTGGCTTGATTTTCTTCAGTTTTGCGCAAATGAATGCGAATTTCACTACACTTTTCGCTCAAGTTTTTGCCAGAAATTAATTCAAAAGGCACATTTTTCCAATTTTCATCTTTCGAAAATAGTCGAATTTTAGCAAAAGTTTCAACGCAAGATTTTGGATTTTCAACTTCTTCACGATAGGTTTGATATTGACCACGAATTGCATTTTCTTCAGGATTTTGTAATTTTTCAATCTGCTCTAATGCTTTAAAGCGAGCTTCGGGTAAATCGTTCCAGCTCTTTGGAAAATCCGCCAAAAATAATGCCAAAATCTGAATTAAATGACTTTGAATAAAATCACGCAAAGCGCCACTTTGTTCATAAAAAGTACCACGACCTTCAATTCCAATCTGTTCGCTGGCAATAATTTGCACTTTCGAAATGGATTTTCCGTTCCAAATTTGCGAAAATAATGCGTTTTTGTGCCGCAAAATTAGTAAATTTTGTGCCATTTCTTTTGCTAAATAATGGTCGATTCGAAAAATCTGTTTTTCACTAAAAAATTCCGCCGTTCGAGAAATAAATTCTTGCGCCGATTTTAGATCAATTCCGAAAGGTTTTTCGAAAAGAATTTTAACATTTTTGCCATTTAAACCAGCTTTTCCGGCTAATGTTGAAATCTGTGCAGCACTTGCCGGCGGAACTGAAAGATACAACAAAATTTGTGATTCTTCATTTTCATCTTGAAGGTATCTTTTAAGCTTTTTGTATTCTGTTTCATCTGCTAAATTCATTTCGAAAAAACTTAAAATTTGCGAAAGTTTAGAATTTTCAGCGCGAGAAAGCCCAAGCGAACTTTCAAGAATTTCGAAAGGCTGAATTTGACGCCGAGAAACGCCAATAACTTCAAGTTCATCTGGTGAAATCTCATTTTTTTCAAGCAGGGAATCGAGTGCAGGTAAAAGTTTGCGGTGCCCTAAATCGCCAGTTAAGCCAAAGATTACAAGTTTAGTTTTCATTTATTCCTCGTTTCATTAATCTTTTTTTAATTATATCATATTTTGATCGGTGATTAAAATAAAAGCCACCATAATTTGGTAGCTTAGAAATAACTTAAAAATTAAAATCTTTCAGAAAGGATATGTCTCTTAATATCAACCATTCGGTTATATTCTTTTGTACACTGATCTGAAGGTGTTTTATGACATTCATAATTTATTTGATCGGTATTAAGGTCTTGTACTAAATAACGCGATAGGGCATCTTTTTGAATGTAAAATTGAACTCCTAAAAAGATTGCAAAAATGCTCACGATAAAATTAAAAACGACTAATAAAATGATGATGATATCTTTTAGATTTTGCGGTTTTGTAGATTTTTTCATATATGATACCTCATTTAGATTAAATTTCAATTAAATTTTATCATAAACATTCTTAAAAAACAATGTAATCCTAAAATAATTTAATTCCGTTCAACATTCCTTCAGCAGAAAATATGCCAGAAATTAAATATAATATAAAAATGCCAGTTTGAAGTGTTAATAGAATTTCCGCCCAGATTTTTGCCTTTGATTTTCGCCCAGTTTCGATTTCGAATTTATTCGCAGCCGTAAGCGAATAGCTAACAGCTATAACTGAAAGCAAGCTAAAACCATAGTTAATAATTGGAGCGGGTGAAGAAGCTGGAAATAAGCTTAAAAATCCCAATATCGCAGCAATTTTAATTGGTATAAAGTCTTCACTTTTACCTTTTCGAATAACTTCATATTCCTCAAGGATGAACTCATTGTTTTGGGCTTCTTGCGATTTTTCTTGGTTTTCTTTTGATTTTTCTTGTGGTGTTGGATAAATATCTTCTGGCTTATATTTTTTAACTTCCATATTTCAAATTATATCATGATTCAATTGAAAATTTCGAAAAAATAAAGTAAAATATTTTTATGGAGAGATGGCCGAGTGGTTGAAGGCGCACGCCTGGAACGCGTGTTGGGCGCAAGCTCTCGCAGGTTCGAATCCTGTTCTCTCCGCCAAAACCAATATTTTTTTGAAAAATCCTTGACTTTTCTAAAAATATCAGTTAAAATAGTAAAGTAATTTTGCACGAGTGGTGGAATTGGTAGACACGCTAGTCTTAGGAACTAGTGCCAATTGGCGTGAAGGTTCAAGTCCTTTCTCGTGTACCAGAAATTATTTTAAAAAAACGGCTTTAGAAAAGGCTGTTTTTTATTTTACTAAAACTGTTTTAATTCCTAATTGTGCAATTTTATTTAAGAAATTTTCATCATCGTCATAAACTATAATATCGGCACTAGAAATTTTAATTTTAGTCATAATCCCAAAAATCATTTTGCGTAAAACCTTAACACTAGAATTCTTTTTATCAAAAGAAATCAGCTCATCGAAAGGAATTTTTAGCACGCAACACTCCGCCAGCGCTCGCCGTTCATTTGAACTCGTCCATAAATATATAAAATCCGAATTTTCCTTAATTTCATTCAGTAGTTTTTGATTAATTTTAATCTGTTCAAGATGACCCAAAAAATAATTTAATTTCTTATCCTGAAGCTTTTCGAAAGTTGAGTTATTAATATTTTTAGCATATTTCTTGATTAAACTCGCAGTAATTCTGGGTGCATTTAAAACAGCATCAGGAAGCTGAATTTTTAAAATTTTAGCCGCATAAATGTATGCATTACTGTTTAATTTATCGGTAAAAAGTAGCGTATTATCGATATCGCAAATAATTAATTTTGTCATAATTTTATCCAAAAATTGGGAGATGTCCGGGTAATTCGCCATCAAACATCTCATCAATCGAAGTGTTGGTTAATATTTTTGCGGGATTATTTTTATCTTTCAATAAATCGCGATTCAGATCAAACATTTCATTTTTCGAATCTGTTTTTTCATTATAAAGTACATATCGCTTACGATCGTTTTCGCCAGCAATTTTCATCGCATGGCGTGATCCGCTATCACGTTTTGTTCCGTCTTTGGGATATTGCGGCCCATTTTTATCGGGGTGGCGATAGCTAGCAGTTAAAACTATCGAACTACTAAAATAGGCTTGTAAACGATCTCTTTCGATATAGCGAGCAGAACTTTCGAAACGGTCAATTGGCTCATTGTAGTATTCTGTTATCAGCAAACCCCCTTTCGAAACAATTTCATTCGCAAGTTCATTATTTTCTTTTGGCAAAATACTATCTAATCTTGAAGGTAAAACCGCAATAGTTTTTCCTCCGCTCGCAAGGCATTCTTTATGCGCCACAGAATCGCAACCAAGCGCTAAACCACTCACGATATTTCCACCACGTTTAACAATTTCTCGAACAATTTTTTTTTCGCGTTCAATGATTTCATCGGTTGGATTTAAAAGACCAATCACCGCGATATTTTTCGAAAAATTCTCTTTATTCAAAAGTGAAATATCACCACGGTAGAGTAAAAAATGTGGCGCATATTTTCTGTTTGGAACTCGAGTTTTAAATTCATCACGTTTGGTTGTATAGCCAACCTCGATTCGGTCGCCGCTTTTCCCAATCAAAAAAGGATAATCGCTATCTACAGGCGAAATTAAGCCATATTTATCATCTAAATTTGCGAAATTGTTTTCCCAAAACTCAACTGTTTTTTTGGTGAATTTCGCAAATTTTTCTAGCGTATTTTTGGAATATATCATTTTTAACCTCCAATTCTGTTTTACAAATAGTATATAATATAACCGAATTTGCGCCATTATCGAGCAAAAATTGGCAACAATCCTCATCTATATTAATAGTTTTAGTATAAATATCATCTACTAAAATTATATTTCTTCCGCGAACTGAGCCGCATAAGTGACAGGTCTTTTTTGTTATTCCTGGATACGGCAGATCTCCATCACCACTAGTATCGCCTTTTTTAGTCTTAATTAAGTGTGTAGTTTTTGTGTCGATAATTCGTTTAATATAGTATGAACCGTCTACCGCTCCAATATTTTTTGCAGCTTCAGAAATGGCTTTTTGAAATAATAATTGTTGACTAGAAAAGCTCGCCTTAGATCTAGGAACACACACTACAACAGGGTCGGTGATATTCTTTTCATTAATAATTGCTTTTATATCGGTAGTGGCAATTATACGGATACTATCTTTAGCATAAAGCATTATATTGTCAATTTCTTCATTAAAAGTATTTTTTAAAGTGCGAATATCATCCGAGACCATACCTGAAAAACTGTTTGCATTATCTGAATTAAGTTTGATATATTTACAACTATAAAAAGCCTCGATTTCTTTGTGCAAAAAAATATTTTGATCTAAATTGTAATGCTGCGGCATAACCACATTATACCATATTTTCGAAATCCGCCCCATATTTGAACTTCACGCCAAATCATGGTACAATTTAACTATGAGCATTAAGAATAATTTAACAAAAACTGCTCGCAAAGTTTTGCCAAAATCGGCGCTTGTTGGGCTGGAAAAAACTTATCGAAAATCTCGTGCAAAAGTTATTGCCACACGTTATGGAAACCCTGCGCGCGACTTGCGAGTGATTGCTGTAACAGGTACGAACGGTAAAACTACCACTGTTAATTTTCTTAATGAAATCTTGAAAGAAGCTGGCTATAAAACTGCGATGTTTTCAACCGCAAATATTGAGATTGCAGGCATCCAAACAGTGAATGATACCAATTCTACAACCGCAACAGTTTCGAAATTGCAAAAATTTTTCTCTGATGCAAAAAAAGCTGGTGTTGAATTTGTATTAAATGAAGCAACTTCACACGCGCTTGATCAATACAAATTTGCTGGAGTTCCTATTGAAATGGCAATTATGACTAATCTTACACAGGATCATCTTGACTACCACAAAACAATGGAAAACTACGCTAATGCTAAAGCAAAACTTTTCGAAATGCAACCACGATTTATTGTTTTAAATACTGACGATGCGTATTTCGAATTTTTCAATAAATTTGAAGCTGGCGAGCAAAAAATAACTTATGGCGAAAGTGATTCTGCAGAAGTTAAAATTGAAAATTTCAAGCTTTACAAAAAGGGAAGCGAAGCTAATCTACGAATTGATAATAATGTTACACTTGAAATCGCCACAAATCTACCAGGCGAATTTAATGTTTACAACATGACTGCAGCGGCGGCTGGCGCTTATCTTTTAGGAATTTCACTTGAAGATATTCAAGAGGGAATCGCTAATCTTGAAGGAGTTTCAGGAAGGTTTCAATATGCTGTTTCGAATTTACCTTTTGACGTGGTTGTAGATTACGCCCACACGCCAGACGCGCTTGAAAAACTCCTTAAGGCTTCAAAAAAAATCACTAAAGAGCGAACGATTTTGGTTTTTGGTGCTTGTGGCGACCGTGATCGCGAAAAACGCCCAATTATGGGAAAAATCGCTCAAGATTTAGCCAACCGAATTATTATTACCGATGAAGAAAACTACACTGAAGATGCTAAGCAAATTCGTGAAGAAATTATTGCGGGAATTTCTAAAAAAGGTGAAAAATTGCCAGCAAATATTCAAGAAATTCCAGATCGCGAAGAAGCAATTCGAAAAGCTCTGCAAATTGCAGGAAAGGGAGATATTGTGTTAATTACAGGTTTAGGGCATGAAGTTTACCGCGTAATTAATGGAAAAAAAACACCTTGTAATTATAAAAAATTTGTGCAAAAAATCACAAAAGAAATCTTCAAAAAATAGCAAAAAATCGCTCATTTTTGGGCGATTTTAGTTTTCGAAAAAATAAAAACCGTTCTTTTGAACGGCTTATTAAACGGTTTGGTTATTTAGCTGCTCAATAAATGAACTAAAGCTAGTATCTGAAGATTTGCTTCTTCGGATATACCAGTTTGCGATTTCACCTTGGAAAAGCGCCTTTTTAGCTTCTTTGAGATTTTCTTCGTTTAAATCAAAGAAGAAACTCTTTCTACGAAAAACTCCAGTAGGTTCGTTGACAACAATTTCAAGAATCAATTCCCCAAAATTGGAGGTATCATTGAGTAGATAAGATTTCTCTGGTTCTGTAACTCTTTCAGTACAAAGAGTGGCAGCAATCCAGAAAAACAAATCATTTTTACCAAACCTTAAAGGTACCTTCTTCATTATATTCACCACCTTTCGAAAAGTATTTAAATTTTATCACACTATTGTTTTTTTTGCAAATATTTAGTAGAATAGAATTTTGCTACCAGCAATGACGGTAGCGGTTCTAGCACTCGGTGGCAGATACTATGGAATACAAATTATCAACAAACAAAATTTTTTTTCGAAAGCATCAGCTTATACTCCAGCGGTAAACCCCGTTGACACAAGCAATGCTCCAAGATAGTTATGAAATTAAATTTACAGATAAGAATTTTAAGCGTGCATTAAATTCAGTTTTAATAAAAAGCGATCCAAGCCGAACACTTGATAGTCCAATTACGGCTGGCGTAGCTAAAACAATGACAGAGTTTTGGCCAGATGATGCGTATCGAAATTTTGAGAATGTGGAAGGCATTAAGTATTTTATAAATCTTGAGACACTTCATGTCGCCGGAATGAACAGCTTAAAGGATATTTCTGAAGCCGCCACACTAACTAAAATTAAAACAGCCTACTTAAGTTCATCGAGTATTTCAGATATGTCAGCTGTAAAAAACTGGAAACAGGTTGGATTAATTTGGATTCATGATAGTTATGTCACAGATTTCTCATTTCTCAAAGATCTTCCACATGCTGGAGTTTGGGGAATTCAATCGAATGTAACAATTAAGGCTCAAAAAGGTCAGAGAATTTTTAAAAATCCTTTTATTAACTTTGATGGCACAATTATGCCAATAGAAAATAATCAAACTTTTATAAATACAGATAAAAACGGGAATCCCACAACAGGATGGTGGATATATTAAGGTTAGCGCAGATAAATTTACAGGCACAGATACTTTTAGCGTTATAAATAAAAAATATACTCTACCTAACGGAAATGCCATAGATGACCAAAGTGATTTTTATAATACATCTAACGTAACAGTAGAGAATATAAACTTTAACCTAAACGAAAAACCAGAGATTAATTTCAATGTTCAAGGTAACAGTATTCCATTGGAAGAAGGCTCGCCATTAGTTTGGGACAAACCAAGACAAAATAATTCTACAATTAATGATGCTATAATAGAATCTTTCAAGAAGAGTTATAATCCGCAGGCTGGTGGAAATTTCTTTACAGCAACTAGCCCAACGTCAGATATTACTTCTTTTACAACTGATGCCGAAGAAGTATTTAGTAATAAAGAAAACCAAATAAATGGCAACTATTTGATTACAGCTAAAGCTACAAATAAATACGGAAATACCACAACCGCTCAATTTAGGCTCTTGACTGCTTTTGCTTCTCGTGAGCCAGCTAAAAAAGCTTTTGAAAATTTCGAAAAACAGCCAGATTATATTAAAAATGCAATCCCTGCTAATTTATTAACTGAGGTTAAGCGTACTGCAACACAACCTTTAAGAATAACCAACGATGACGTTAAAAATGTAGCAGATTCTTTAAATAATAAAATTGCTGAAATCGTAGCCCTAGAAAATGAGTGTAAAACTGATGTTCCAAACGCGATTAACGAATTAAAGAAAGTGATTGAACATATCGCCGATTTTAAGGATGTCATGAATGAAAATGACAAGATTCTTGACCCTGTGGCGAAACAAGCAAATCTTAAAGAGCTAGAGAAAATTGCTGAATGCTACAACAAAAATACCAAAAAATTAGAGCAAACTTTAGACAAAATTGCTAATTTGAAAAATCTTAATAATTTTTCTAAGGAAACTTTAGCACAGTTGCAAGAAGTTGTAAATGCGGCGTCAAACTTAAATATTTCAAGCCAACTTAAAACTGCCGAAGCGATAAAAAATTCAACCGAAGATTTTGCTTCAGAGAGTGAAATCTTAGAAGCAATCAATGAACTTGAAAGCGCTTTGAATGGTTTGTGAGCTGATAAAACAGCCCTAAATTCACAAATTAAAGATTTTGAAGATTCACAAAAATGGCTGAAAGATGAAGTTAAAGCTGAAGACGATAAAGCTAAAGAAGTTCAAAAAGCAGATAATCCAACTTCCGAAGAGATTAAAAAAGCGGAAGAAGATTTGAAATCGGCTATCGAAAAAGCTAAAAAAGCAGAAAGCGAGCGCCAAAAATCATCTGAAGATAAGCTAAAAGAAGTTGAAAAAATCGTTGAAGATAACAAAACGAAGAAAAATGAGCTTCCGGCTGTTGATATCGAAAATATTGAGAATTTAATTTCGAAAGTTAAAGATGAGAAAAAACGCCAAGAATTGACCGAAAAACTGCAAGAAATTAAAAATTCTATCAAGCAAAAAGAATCTCAAATTGAAGCAGGCAAACTTGCAGAAGCTATCAAAAGACGCAATGAGGAAATTGCAAAGCAACGTTTAAATTCTCCAGAAACTGGATATTTACGCGAAAAACAAAACCAACAAGACAGCACTACTATATTAGTTTTGATTGGTTTAGTCGCTGCAATTTTTACACCAATAATTGCATTCTTTGCTAAAAAATTGAAGAAAAATTCGAAAAAAATCTAATTTCGAAAAATAAAAATAGGCTCTAAACTTAGGGCCTATTTTTATTGAGTTCTAAATAATTTTACAAAATCCTGAGTATAATTTAATATTTTAGAAAATAAAAAACTGCGAGAGTTTAAAACCTATCGCAGTTTTTTATAATTATTTCGATTTAAAGTAGTCAATCTCTTTAATCACATCAAGAAGTGCATTTGCGCGCTTTACTTCATCTTCAATCATTCGAGCAGCATTATAAGCCGGTTCAATCAAAGTATTATCATCACTTGAACGGAGAAGCAAAAGATAAATATCAAATTTCTCTTCATTCGAAACTGTTAATTTATCAACTAATGGTCGCAAATCTTCAAGAGCATGACCTTTAATTGTATCTAAATCTAAGCCATCGAAACTTGGCATTACAGTTGGCTGAGTTCGTTCAATAACCGGCTGAACTTCTTCAGTAACCGGAACCTCAACTTGGTTTAGATCTTCATATTGAAGTTCATCAGTGCTTTGATTGTCATCAGAATCATCTGAAGAACTGCTAACACCAGAAAGAATCTTAGCGAGCTCTGGATCGTCGCTAACTGGCATTTTACTTGTTTGATTCATATCAATTTCCATAACCCACCTTTATAATTAATTGACTTTACTTTTTATCAATTATATTGTATCATAGAATTAAAGCATAATCAAGATTATTTTTTCGAAAGGGTGGAAAATGTTAGATAATTTTAATTTATTAGTTCAGCGCGACCCGCAAAATGCGCTTTTAGTCGCTAGCGAACAGTGGAAACAGGCGCTTTTTCAAGCTGAAGTTATTTCACCAGAAAATGATGGCCGTGAAATCAAAAATATTGTTATTACAGGAATGGGTGGCTCAGCTTTGGCTGGTTTAATTGTAAAAAAATGGCTCGAAAATGAAATAACTTTGCCAATCGAAATTATTCGAAATTATAATTTACCAAAAAGTGTTTCGAAAAATACTTTAGTGATCGCAAGCTCGTATTCTGGAAATACAGAAGAGTCAATTTCAGCATTAAATCAAGCAATCGAAATTGGTGCACAAGTTGCCACAGTTTCTTCACACGGCAAAATGGAAGAAATTGCTCGCAAAAATGAAATTGCTCATGTTAAATTGCCAACGGGCCTTCAACCTCGAATGGCGGTAATTTATAATTTTAGAGCTTTAACTAAAATTTTAGTAAATTTTGGAATTATTTCGAACGAAAAACACGAAGAAATTGAGCATTATGCCGATTTTTTGCGAAAAGAAAGCGAATCTTGGGCGGCAAGTGTTTCGAATGAGCGGAATTATGCCAAACAATTAGCGCTTTATTCAGCAGGGCGAAGTGCAGTTTTTTTGAGTTCGAGTGAATTTTCACCACTAGCCTATAAATGGAAAATTTCTTGGAATGAAAATGCTAAGAATATTAGCTTTTTTAATGAATATCCAGAATTTAATCATAATGAATTTATCGGTTGGAGCTCACACCCAGTTGAAAAACTTTTCGCAATATTTAATCTACACAGTAATTTTGACCATCCACGCGTGCAAAAACGATTCGAGATATCAGATAGGCTTTTAAGCGGAAAACGCCCAGCAGCACGAAATATTGAACTTAAAGGTTCAACTTATCTTGAACAAGTTCTTTGGGGATCGATTCTAGCAGATTTTGTCAGTATTTATCTTGCTATCTTAAATAATGTAGACCCAACACCTGTAGAATTAATTGAAAAGCTTAAAGTTGAATTAGTAAAATAATAAATTTAAAACTGCTATTAAATTTCGAAAATAGCGGTTTTTATTTTTCGAAAATAAAAAAGCCAGCTTTTACTGACTTAGAAAGGTTATTCTTCCGGATCTATCAAAATTATAGTTTTATATATTTTAGCAAACCTATATAAAATATAACTAAATTGTATAATAACAGCTATAGGGATTAGTAGATTCAATCCGAAGAGTACATCTAGAATAAAAACAAATAAAACAATATATGGCCAAGATATTGAACTCTCCGGAAATTCATCAGGGTTAGCAACACTATTCTTAAAAATCTTCTTTAATAACCCTACCGTAAATCTTGGGGTAAAAAGGAACGAACCCGTCAACACACTATATCCAAAAAGTAAAATTCGTGCTATAAAATAGCTAACTTCTGAACTTTCTGATTTGAGAATTAACAGTAATATCGCAACAATTAGCGAAAATATATAAACAAAAACAAATTGAAAAAACATCTTTTTCATATATTGACCTCTTTTCTAAAAGAACTATTTATGAAAATATCTTTCCATTCTAGCAGATATTAAAGCCAAAGTCAATAAATACGAAAAAAGCCCGCAAATGCGAGCTACTTTCGTGGCGGAGAAGGGGGGATTCGAACCCCCGATACGGTTGCCCGCATACACGATTTCGAGTCGTGCGCCTTCAACCACTCGGCCACCTCTCCAATATTTATATTTTATCATATATCAGAGATTAAATAAAGATTTATTTTGCTGAATAATATATGTGCCCAGACTGAAGATTGCCAAGCAACTTATCAACAGTTACAAATTGATAACCTTGAGAACTTAAATTCTGCAGAATACACGGAACCGCTTCAACTGATGTTCGGTGAATATCATGCATCAAAATTATTGCACCGGGACGTGCATTTGAGATTGCCCTATTACAAACAATATTCGAATTTCTATCTGCCCAGTC
>CAUUHI010000002.1:0-18269 GCA_963544935.1 uncultured Saccharimonas sp. (SeqCode)
TTGATAATCTATAAAATAGACTGACGATAAATTTGCACAATTAAATTGTTAAAGTGTTCGCTAAACTCCGTTTTTTACTCCATTTGTTTAACGCTATACTATTTTACCTAATTTTTTTTATAATGTCAACAGTTTTTTGGAACTTTTTTAAAGTTTTTTTCAAAAAAGAAAACCCCACATTTTTTGTAAGGTTTAAGGATTTTTTAAAAGCTAAAAAGTCAATTTACTAGAGATTTAGCTCCGGGTAAATATCTTTCGTAATTTCTGAGATTTCATGCTTCAATTGTGGGAAAGGTACGCCTTCGCGTGCAGTAACACCTTCGAAAATCCAAAAAACACGCTCTGAATATCCCATTCCACAAGCCGGTGGCATTCCGTATTCCAGCATCTCAACATAATCAATATCAAGCATCATCGCTTCATCATCACCGTTATCTCGCATTTTTTGTTGCTCAACAAAACGATTCAGCTGGTCAATTGGATCGTTCAATTCACTAAATAAATTACACAACTCTGAACCCGCAATCACAACCTGTGCTCGCTGCGTCATTTCTGGTGAATCTGGGTGAGTTTTTGCGAGTGGTGAAATAAATGTCGGCGTATTAACCAACCAAATTGGCCCAACAACATCTTTTCGAATATTTTTCCATAATTTATCAATTCCACGAGCTTTATTTTCAGTCTGTTCAACTTCTAAATTATTAGCTTTCAAAGCCGCTTTAACCTCTTCGAGCGAACAAGTGTAGGGATTTAAACCATATCGCTTTTCGATAGTTTCAGCATAATCCCATTCTTCCCACTTTTTCGAAAGATCAACATCAAAATTACAAAGCTTGAATTGTAAAGTTCCAAAAGTTTGTTCAAGAACATATTTAAACATCTCTTCTTGAAATTTCAAACCATCTCGCCAATCCCAGTAAGCTGCATACCATTCCATCGCAATATGCTCAGGTAAATGTTCATCTGAATAATTCTCATTTCGAAAACGCGGACCAAGATCATAAACCTTTTCGAAACCAGCTCCAAGCAAACGCTTTAACGGCAACTCATGGCTAATTCGAAGATAAAATTGAGCATTATCAAGTGCATCCATATGTGTTACAAATGGATTAGCGTCAGCCCCACCAGTTGTATGTTCGAGAACGGGAATATTGATTTCAAAAAAGCCTCTCGCGTTCAAAAAATCGCGTGTTGCTTGCCAGAACTTCGAACGGCGCACAAAACGGTCACGAACTTCAATATTTACATTCATATCAACATAACGCCTTCGAAAACGCTCTTCCTTATTTGTAAAGCCATCTTGCTCAGTTGGCATTGGGCGAAGAGATTTAGAAAGAAGCTTTAACTCTTGTGTTTCAACTGAAATTTCACCAGTTTTCGAACGAATCACTTTTCCGTTCGCCTGAACAAAATCGCCAACATCAAGTAGATTTAGATCTCTTAAACCAATTAGATTCTGATCTTTCGAGGTTTCAGCTAGATTTTGAGCCGTAATAAAAAGCTGAATTTTCCCTGAGAAATCCCGCAAAACAACAAAAGCAAGTTTTCCAAATTTACGAATTCCAGCAATTCGCCCAGCAATTTTCACTTCTCGACCTTCCATTTTTTCGAAATTATTCACAATTTCGCCAGCCATTGCCGTTCGTTCGGTTTTGGCAGGATATGGATTTAGTCCAAGATTTTTAATTTCTTCTAATTTTCTCAATCGCTCTTCGCGTAGTTCTTTCATTGTAGCCATAATTAACTCATATTTTAGCATATTTTCATTTTTTTTTCAATTTTATAAAAAATACTTGACTTTTTTATTTTTTAGTGATATTATATAAAAATCAGTCCACGGACTTAAAAAAGGAGTAATGCCAATGGCAAGTTCTTTAAAACAATATAGTGATCTTACAGTAAAATCTTCCCTAGAAGAAGTCCAAGTTAAAAAACAGGAGCCTGGTGAAGGCTCTAGATTTGAATACTGGCCAGATCATTAGAGACTTCACCCTCGAAAATTTTCGAGGGCTTTTTATTTGACTTTATTTATTTTTTATGTTATTATAGTAAAATCCCATAGCCGAAAGGCTTAAAATTATTGGAGGCACCTTTTATGTTTCTTAGGCATGATATTGTACAGGTTCTATTCAGTAAAGACCTAACAGGTAATTCTTGCATAACTATTGCAACAATAAAAAAAGTCTTACCAGAACAAGGATGCGCTATTCTCGAAGGAGTAATATCTTTTCGGGGAAAATTTCCGCTGAAAGCTTCAGAATATGCATCCATCATAGAAGAGGATGCGAAAATCCCGCTCAAGAGGCTTGTAAGAATTAATAAAAATGATATACCTCCCTCTTGTCCATTATAGAAGAGACTAGCACAAAAATAGCCAAAAACCCGCATCTTCGCGGGTTTTAAAATTATTATTTTCCAAAAATCAATCGCAAATAATCTTTCATCATTCGAGAGCCAGAGACGACAGGAATATAACCTTTTAGCTGTTTTCGAATTTGTTTTTCAAGCAAATAATCATCTTTAAAAATCTGCCCAGATCGATTCATTTGAAGATACAAAGACTTCAATTCGTCATTATAATTTGCGCCACTAACTTCCAAGCAAGGTGATGGCGAAATATCCGCAACACCACCATCGGCCGTTGAAATTAGCATTTTAAGATTTGCTAAATCTTTCATAAACGAAGTTCCACAAGCTTCCAACCCAACAATTGGCACATTTATCGAAACATCTGAGCCAACAGCCAAGGCCAAGCCTAACTCTTCATCATAATCTTGAATAAAATGAACCCTTCCACGCAAGAAATCATCTGATTCAATTTTCGAAAGTACCGAATTCAAAGTTGCGCGCATTTCAGTATCGCCTTGATGAACTTTTCCCGCCAAAATATAATGAGCGTTATTTTCTCGCAAAATTCGGCGAAGCTCTTCCATATTTTCGAAAGGCATCCAAGGGCGTTTATAAGATACGAATCGCCGTTTAAAATCAAAAAGCATCGCATTTTCAGGGATTTGCACCACGTGGCCATATTGATCTTTTCTATGAGCTAAAATCTGGTTTAGTTTTCTTCGACCAATCTTTCGAAAATCTCGAATATCTTTTGCACTAATTTTTGCTAAATTTTCTTTATAATTCTCTGTTGGTAAGTCAAATTTATCAAAAATATCTTTATTTCGAAAATCCTCTAAAATCTCAGGTAAAACCCAAGTTGGCAAATCAATTCCATTTGTTACGGCTTTAAATTTAATTTTATCACCATTAATATCGTGATAATCTGCAACATTTGCGTGAAGCCGCGAAACACCATTTTTTGCTTCAGCGAGTTCAATTGTAAGCGTTGAAAGCTTCAGACTGTCATTCCGAAAAAGCCCAAAAATCCAGGTTTTTAGTGCCGAAGATTCGATGTTTGGCATTACAATTCGGTTAAATTGGTCAAAAGAGAATTCACTTTCCGCTGCCTGAACTAAAGTGTGATTTGTATAAAGTGTGTGTTTTCGAACATAAACAATCGCCTCGTAAAGATTCATTCCGTTTCGAACAAGCTCATCAAGCCGAGCAACAGCCGCAAAAATCGTGGCAGTTTCATTTAATTGAATAACTGAAGGTTTTAGTCCAACCATTTTTAGCGCTTTATAACCACCAAAACCGAGTGAGACTTCTTGATAAAGCCTGTGGTCACCAGAACCATCTCCAGCATAAAGCTCACCAAAATTACTCTCACCCATTGTTAAAAATCGTGTTGAGCCAAGAATTTTTTGAAAAATATTTAGGCGTGCTGGTGGCATATTTTCAGTGTAAATTTCAACGTCATCAAGATACTCAAAACCAAACTCCTCAGGATTTACTGAAATAAATTCTTCTCGTTGGTCAAGATTGTGGATTGATTGATGAAGCTCTCTTCGGTAAAACGGTGTTACACAAACAAATGGGATTTCAAGCTTTTCAGCTACTCGCCGAGTATCAGCCGCCAAAACGCCCAAACCACCACCACCTTTGATACCGTTACTTTTGTCATAAACCTCCATAGTAAAATAAACATAAGGGCGTTCAGGAGATAATTTTTTAGTTAAATTTGAGCGCTCAATTGCCTCATAGAATTCACTTACATCTTCAATATTTTGGCCAACTCGCCGTCGATTGATCTTTTCAAAATAATTTTCCACCGCTTTTCCTTTTAGATTATTCTTATGTTTATATTCTATCAAACTTCGCATTTTTTCGCAAATTATTGACAAGATAAATTAAAAGTGTTATTATTTATATATTCTATTTTTTGGAGGTATTTTTCTATGCATCATTCGGATGAAGATTATGTTAGGGTCTGTAGCTGCTGCGGCTGCGGCTGTTTATTCTTTCTTATTATATCCTTTCTTCCTATATTTCTATTAATAGTGTCTCGAAAATAAAACTCCAACTTTTGGGAGTTACGTATTAACTTTTTCAACATTATTAGTAATAATCAATGGTTTCTAATAAAAACTACAAAAGAAGATTGCGATTTCTCTGCTGCCAGCAGATTAGCTCTTTTAGAGAGTCGGCAAATGCTGGCTTTTTCTTTCTATCGGAAAAGAAAGTTCTAACGCTTCAGTAGATAATTGACAACATAAATTAAAGATGATATGATTTATGTATTCTATATTTTGGAGGTACCATTTATGTCTAAAGATAACAATAACCATAGTATATTTGGAGGATGCTTACCATTTCTTTTAGGATTCTCAATAGTCTTTATCGCTACATCATATCTTGATACGGAGCCTAAAAACAGGATTAAAGAAGATATAGTTAAAAAAGGAGACGAGTTTTCTATAGATAATAAAGATTTATCTAACTATATAAATGTTTTAGAAGACTTAAATCTTAATTATACAACATCTAAAGATGGTAACAAAACTACTATCAAGATTGATCGCTCTAACAAATAAGTCAGCAAATATTTGCTGACTTTTCTTTTTCGAAAAAATAAAATCACCTTTCGAAATGAAAAGTGATTTTTTAGTTTTAAGCTTCTTCGGCAACTTCTTCTTTTGGTTGGTTACGGCGAAGCTTTTCGGCGTTTTTGATCGCACGAGTTTTTTGTGCAGGTTTTTTAACCCATTTTGGCATTTCAATTCCTGCTTCTTCCAAAAGTTTTACAACTCGTGGAGTTGGTTGAGCACCATTATAAAGATATTTTTCAGCTAATTCTTTTTCGATTTTAGCTTCTTTTGTATGTGGGTTATATGAACCAACATAGCTAACTACGCGCCCACTCGACGGATGCCGATGCGCTTCCTGAACCGCTACGCGATAAACAGGATAACCTTTGCGACCTAATCGCTGTAATCTGATTGCTAGCATTTAGATTATTTCCCTTTTATTAACTTTTATAGCTTTTCTATTTTAACAAATTTTATAAAAAAAATCAAGAGCTATTTATAAACATTGACTTTTTATTAAAATCATGTTATAATTTTGAAAGTTTAGTACATTTGGAGGTAAAAATATGATTTCGAAAGAAAGATGGGCAGAAACAAAACTTAGCTGGCAAAGATATGGCGGTGAGTATATGGCTCTTATATTCTTTGTCTTACTTTTTCTTACGGTAGTTTGGTTTTTTGTGATCTGCCCTATTATGAATTATTTTCATGAAAATGAAATAAATTCAATAAAAACCGAACTCCTTCGAAAGGTTGAAAATAATTCTGCGACTTTAGAGTTTTCGAACGAAAATGAAGCCAAAAGAGTAGAATTAAACCTTGAAGAGATTTCGAAAAAGGATGATATTCATTTTAAGGATATTAAACTTTCAAGAAAAGGTGAAAAATTCGAAATCAAAGTTTATTTCAAAAGCGCAAACTAAATTGCGCTTTTCTTTATGCTCCAATTTTATCTTTTTTATTACCGCGTTTTGCGTTTCGCTCGATATAATCAATAATTTTACCTGCAACATCGCGATATGTCACTTTCTCGATTCCAAAACCTGGGCTCGCATTAACCTCCAAAACCAACGGACCACGCGCCGAACGCATTAGATCAACACCAGCAATTGTTAAGCCCATTGCCTTCGCCGCCCGAACCGCCATTCGCTTTTCTTCAGGCGTAAGTTTAATTGGTTCGCCCAATCCACCTTTGTGTAAATTCGAACGAAAATCATCATCTAAACTCTGCCGCTTCATACTTGCCACTACCTGAGAACCAACCACAAAGGCTCGAATATCCGTCCCTGCCGACTCTTTAATAAACTCTTGCAAAAGAACGTTTGTGCCGTCTGAATTTGTTAAATAGAAAGCTTGAAGCACCGATTTTGCAGCCTTTTTAGTTTCCGCCAAAACTACACCGTTTCCGTGAGTTCCGCGAGCAAGCTTGATAATTGCGGGCGTTCCGCCAATTTCTTCCAAAAGGTCATCGATATCGTTCGAATTTCGAGAAAACACTGTTTTAGGGATCGAAACGCCATATTTTGCCATAATTTGAGTTGAACGCAACTTATCACGAGCACGTGTGATTGCTATTGAACGATTTGCGAAAAATGCTCGCGGATAAGCTGTTTCTAGTTGGCGAACTACGGACGTGCCATATTCAGTCATATGGCTAGCAATTCGTGGAATAAAGGCATCGAATTTACCAATATTCTCACCATCATACATAACTTTTGGATTTTTTTCATCAATCGAAACATAGCATTTTTTGTAAGCGATTATCTCAACCTCATGGCCACGTTTCTCTGCTTCTTCTCGTAATCGTTTCGTTGAATAATTCCCTGGCCCATTCGACAAAATTGCAATTCTCATTACTGTTTTTCTCCCATTAATTTCCATTCTTCATCAAGATCAATTTTTCGGCGCGAGTCGACCAAAACATCATTTTTAATCAGAAAAGCTCGACCGATCAACATCTCAAATTTCATTTTAGAACGATCATCCAGACCAAACAAAGCTTCGAATTCTCTGCCCTCAATTAAAATTTTAAATTTTACTAAATATCGAGTTTTTGAGCCACCGTGTGTATTTTTAACTGTTCGAAATCTAAAACTCCGTGTTTTAAAATGTAGTTTTTTATCACCTAACAAGTCAAAACTTAATTCTCCATCCTTTTCGAAAATATTTTCAGCATGCACAACACCAGAAAAAGCTCCCGTATCAATCTTAGCAATAGACCTCACACCAGAAATTCTATCACCACCAACACTAACAAAAGCCACATCTTCGAAAGTTCCAAAAATCGTCTTTTCTTCCATAAAACCTATTCCTTGATATTTTTACCCTCAAATTATAAAAATTTTACCATATTATAAACTTTTTGTCAAACTATTTCTTTCCAACCTTAAGCTCATAAATCTGCCTTTGCTGATCCAAGTTGAGTAAATCATTTTTTCCACCAAGCAAAAAATCATCAATTAGCATTGGTGAATCAATATTTTCTTCAATATACTTCCAAATCTCTTGGCCACCGTTAAAATAGCTCAGATCTTTAAACCAAGGTAATTCATCAGTTCCACGAAAAATCCTCTGTGTATTTCTATAAGCAATTTGACGTTTTTTATCGATATTCTCTTCCGAAAAATTATTTTTTCCGTCTAAAATGCCCATTCTCCAATTAGTTTCAAAAGCCTTACGAAGACTCATATTATTAAAATAAGCAAAACCTGCAGTCAAATAATGCTGGACACCTGCTTCTTGATAGTCACCTTTTACAGCCATTTCCATAGCGCGAGCAATTCCTTCTTCAGTATTTATGTAGCCATCAAGGCCGGTTCTCAAAGCTTGGTTATTGTAGATTTCACCTATTTGAGCGCGCATATAGTGTGTTCCAATTTCATGCACGACCAAGCCTTCAAGCTCTTTTTTTGAAACTGGTTTTCGATTTTTAGGAATAAAGATCTTCTTATCTTTCGCTGAAACTGCAATAGCTCCAGAGTCCTTCCACTCAACATTAAATTCCGAAAATCCATCATTTTCAAAATCTTTCAAAATATTTTCGAACACCTCAAAAATTTCCTCTGCCGAATAATTATCGTCATCTTTTTCGGGAATAAGTTCTAATTGCTTTGAGTATAAATCTTTAACAATCTCACCAAAATTACAAAAAACCTCATCACTCGGCTTGAATCTTTTTAGATCTTGACTTAAATTTTCATCCTTTTTAATTAATTCATAAAACTCTGAACGGATTTTTTCACCTTTTTCATCAAGCTCTAAAGACTCAATTTTTGTAATTTTGTCCGAAAGTAGAGAATGGAATGTTTCAAAGTCTGGCTCGCCATAAACTTCGATATTATTTTTCATAAATTCTTCTTGGGCTTTTTGCCTATCCGCTAAACTTTCGGCTTTTCGAAAATCATAAGCCGCTTCAAGCATTTTAACAGTTTTAATTCTCGTTTCAAGTTGAGTATTATACATTTCTCGCTCAATCTCACCAAGCGAATTGTCGTTTTCAACTGCTAGAATTGCGTTCGAAATATTTTGGTAAAGATTTTCAATTTCACCACTATTTAGCTTTTCATATTTATTATTTGGCCGAGAAAGATTATCATTCTCAAGAAAATCAGACTTCGCTTCATTTGCATTTTCTGGAGTAAATGTTGAAATAACTTTTGGCTCCGAGTCTTTAAAAACCTCCCTAGTATCAAGAAGTTCATTTTTACCAAAATTGCTTTCGAAATTGTTCACAACTTATCTCTTTTCGTTATTCTTATATTTTCGAATTGCCTCTCGAGCTGCTTCTTGTTGAGCAGTTTGTTTGCTTGGGCCTTCACCTTCACCCATTTTTTTATCACCAACAAAAACACCAAGAGTGAAATTTTTATCGTGGTCTGGGCCGTCCTCTTTAAGAACCTTATAAATTGGAGTAAAACCATCCCTTGCTTGTGAAATCTCTTGTAAATAACTCTTTGGATCGCGCCAAGATTCTTCCTCTAGAATTTGTGGCAGAGTACTCAAAATATTATCTGTGATGTATTTTTTTGCAGCTTCATAACCCTTATCAAGATAAATAGCACCCGTAGTTGCTTCGAAAGCATTTGCTAAAATCTGCTGGCGAGCCCTCGCAGAACCTTGTTTTTCACCACGGCTCATCCGAATTAGTTTTTCATAGCCGAGTCTTTCGCCAGCCGCACCAATACTTTCAGTTCTAACTAACGCTGAACGCCAAGCTGTTAAAATTCCCTCAGGCTTATCATAGTTCGAAAATAGAAAATCAGTAGTAACGAGCTCTAAAACCGCATCGCCCAAAAATTCAAGTCGTTCATTATGCTCGCTTGCCGACTTTTTATGTTCGTTTAAATAGCTTCGATGCGTTAATGCAGTCACTAATAAATCAATATTTTCAAAATCATAACCAAGTTTATCTTTCGCCCATTCATGATAGGGTGCCAATAAAATTCCACTCATTATAAGTTCTCCTGTCTAATTTTTTTCATCGCAAGCAAAATTAGCTTACCAATATCTTCATATTCAATCTCATCCAACGCATCAGAAAAACTAAACCATCTAATACCATTCATCCAATCTTCTTTTTGGATTGCATCAGTATCACCAAGTGCTTTCACTAAAAAAACTTGAGTCGTCATTAAAACAAGCCTATCAATTCGCCTATATCTAAAATTAATTTTACCAAGCCAGCCAATAATTTTTACATCATGAAGACCCGCTTCTTCCCCAATTTCACGCTTAGCGGTTTCTTGAGCTGTTTCTCCTTCTTCGATATGACCTTTCGGAATCGTCCAGCGATCTTTTGAGTCTTGAATCAGCAAAATTTCAACTTCATTTTTTTGATTACGACGAAAAATTACGCCACCAGCGGTCGGTTCACGAACAATTTCCTGAATTGAAGATCTGCGTGTTCTATGAAAATATTTTCGAAAATGTTCAACCTTTTTGTTCGCCATTTTGTTCCTCCACAAAAAGCTTATACGCCGTTCCTAATACGCCGTTAATAAACTTACTTGAATTATCGGAACCAAACGCTTTAGCAAGCTCAACTGCTTCATTTATAGCCACTTTTGGCGGAACCGTTTCCCGAGAATAAAGCAATTCATAGAGCCCCATCCTTAAAACATTACGGTCAATTCGCGCAATTTGTGAAATTGGCCATTCCGGTGCCATTGGCTGAAGTTTCGTATCCAGTTCAACCTGTCTTTCAATAATCCCGTTTAATAAATCTTGAACGAATTGCTTATCTCCAATCGCTTCCTCATATTGCTTCATATTTCGAAAAATAATCTCAGCCAAGTCAACAGTTTTATCTTGTGCTTGAGAGCGAAATTCATATTCATAAAGTGTTTGAAGAACAACAATCCTTCCTAAATGTCTATTCGATGCCATTTTTACGTAAGGTTCTTTCCTATATTAAAATATTATTATTTTTTGTCAAATGAAAATTAAAACGCCAGCAAATTAAGCAGCTAGCGTTTTGTTTTCTTCGAGTTGCTTGTTTAGAGCTTTACCAGATTGTTTTTTAGTTGTATAAACTTTCACTGGTGATTTTTTATTAACTCGACGAGCTAAATCCAATCGCAAGTGGCTGCGTCGCAAACCAGTCTTTCGAGGACTACTCTGTTTCTTTGGCTGTGCCATTTAAAGTTTCTCCTTAGGTTTATTATTTTCCTTCAATATCAATTATACCTTAATTTTAAAGATAAAGCAAGCTTTTTATAAATCTATTGTTGACTTTTTATTATTTTTATGCTATAATAAAATTATTATGAAAAATTATGAAAACAAAAATAATCAAATTCAAGATAATGAAATAGTAAAAATTAGTAGAAAGAAGCTAAGACAATTTGGCACTTTAGCAATGCTTGCCGGAGCGCTTGGTGGTTGGTTTGGCCACGATACTTATAAAAATTATCAAGAAAACCACCCACCAGAAATTTTCCAAAAAAGTCAAACTGAAGGTTTAGACAACTCTGAAATAGATTTTTCAAAACTTAAAAAAATTTCAGATGATGGCGGCGTAATCCATTTGCAAAAAGGAGACGCCATAAGAAGCTCAACTAGCGAATATTACGAAAACCCTGAAAATTACACTTTCAGCGAATCAAACCACTCAGCAATTGGTATCATGAATGTAGGCAAGGACTTTATTGCTAAGGGCGAGGTTTACCTAGAAGACAGGGATAATCCAAAATTAATCACTAGAATTGAAAATTTCGAAACAACCTCAACAGGCGAAAAAACCAATATTGATCTAAATGTCGATAAAGACGGCTGGGTTGCGGTTGATGCAAACAGAGAAGATTTTCAGCAAAAACAATAAAATGGAGGAATAGATCTCCATTTTATTTATTTAACAACAAAGTTAATTAATTTATTCGGAATGAAAATTTCTTTCAAAATCTCCTTGTCTTGCAAGAATTTCGAAACATTATCTTCTGCTTTTGCAGCAGCAAGAATTTCATCCTTTTCAGAGTTTGCCAAGACTTTAATTTTTCCGCGGAGTTTTCCATTAACTTGCACAATAATTTGAATTTCATCAGTTTTCAAAAGCTCTTCATTCCATTTTGGCCAGCCAGATTTTTCAATAAAGTCATCATTTCCAAGCTGCTGCCAGAGTTCGCTCGAAATATGTGGAGCAAATGGAACAAGCATTTTAAGTAAATCTTCTAAAACAAATTGCCAATCGTTCGAAAAACCTTCAAGTTTCAATTTATAAAGATCATTTACAAATTCCATCAGAGCAGCAACCGCAGTATTTAGGCTCTCGCGGTGAAAATCTTCAGTAACTTTCTTGATGGTTTTATGATGGATTTTTTGGACTTCAGCAAAATTTGAAAGATTTTCAGCAGATTTATCAGATTCAATAAATTCTTGAATCAAAACCCAAACACGATTCAGAAAACGATAAACTCCAGCTATACCTCGTGAATCCCAAGAGGCATCAACTTCATATGGAGCAATAAACATTTCATAAGTTCGAAGTGAATCTGCACCATATCCTTGGTCGATAACTTCAAGTGGATCAATAGTATTCCCCTTTGATTTACTCATTTTCGAACCATCCTCCGCATTAATATATCCGTGGTAAAGGAGTTTTTTAACTGGTTCGGCAAAATTAGTTAGTCCCAAATCTCTAAAAACATGAGTCCAAAAACGAATATATAGTAAATGCGCAACTGCGTGGTCGCCACCAACATAATAATCAACCGGCGCCCAATAATTTACAAGCTCAGGATCCCAAGCTTGCTTAGAATTTCGAGGATCAGCATATCGTAAAAGATACCAGCTTGAACATGCGTAACCATCCATCGTATCGGTTTCACGAGTCATTTTCTCGCCATTAATTTCAACTGTAATGAATTCTTTACTCTTAGTAAGGGCCGACTTTCCAGAATCATCAGGCTTAAAGTCGCTCAAAGTCGGAAGCATCACAGGCAATTGTTCTTCGGGAATTAAATACTCTTTCCCGTCTTTGTCATAAGCAATAGGAATCGGACATCCCCAATAACGCTGCCGAGAAATCAACCAATCTCGCATTTTATATGTAGTTTTCGAACGACCAACTCCAGACTCTTCAAGCCATCCCAAAATCTGTTCACGAACATCCTCTGATTTTTGACCATTAAATTCACCAGAGTTAACCATAACTCCTTCTCCATGATAGCAAGAATCATCATCCGCCATATCCTCAGGCTTCTCAACAACTTTTACAATATCCAAACCAAATTTTTTAGCAAATTCAAAATCTCGCTCATCATGTGCGGGAACCGCCATGACAGCCCCTTCGCCATAGCCTCCAAGCACGTAATCACTCACCCAAATTGGGATTTTCTTACCATTTGCCGGATTTATTGCATAACTTCCAGTAAAAATTCCTGTCTTTTCTTTATTTTCTTGGCGCTCAATTTCAGATTTTTTAAGTGATTCTTTCTTATATTCTTCAAGTTTTGCTCGAGTTAAATCAGTAGAGAGTTTTTCTAGCAATTCATGTTCTGGCGCAATAGTTAAAAATGTTACACCGAAAATTGTATCTGGTCGAGTTGTAAAAACTTTAATTTTTTCGCCTTTAGCTTCGCCATCGGCAATCTTAAATTCCACCTCAGCACCTTCAGATTTACCAATCCAGTTTCGCTGCATTGTTTTGATTTTTTCAGGCCAATCAAGATTATCAATATCAGCCAAAAGTTCGTCAGCATATGCAGTAATTTTAAAGAACCACTGGGTCATCTGTTTTTTTGAAACTTCTTCACCACAGCGCCAGCATCGGCCATTCTCAACCTGTTCATTTGCGAGAACTGTTTTGTCATTATCACACCACCACTGATAACTTTCTTTTCGATAAGCTAGGCCTTTTTTATAGAGCTCACGAAAAATCCACTGTGTCCATTTGTAATATTCTGGGTTCGAAGTATTAATTTCTCGCGACCAATCGATTGAAATTCCAAGTCGTTTAAATTGTTTTTTGAAATTTACAATATTTGTTTTTGTAGCTTCCTGTGGAGATATCCCAGTTTTAATTGCATAATTTTCTGCTGGCAAGCCAAAAGTATCCCAACCAATTGGGTTTAAAACATTTTTACCCTGCTGGCGATAAAAACGCGCGATCGAATCAACAATCGTATAGCTCCTTGCATGCCCAGTGTGAAGACCTGCCCCACTTGGATACGGAAACATTCCTGAAATGTACATTTTCTGTTTCGAAGAATCCGCTTCAACCTCATAAAGCTTTGATCCATCCCATTTTTTTTGCCATTTTTCTTCAATTTCAATCGGATTATATCTTTTCATACTATTTTAAATTATACCAAAAATAGTATAAAAAATCAAAAAATCACCATAAAGCAATCTTATCGCAAATATATTCATTCTCATCAGTTAAGTAAACCTCAACCAGCTCATTATTTTTGTAAAATTCAATTCTGTTTTGAAGATTGCTAATTTCCGGCTCAATAACATTATTCCACCAATTTTTACCAGAACGACATACAACACGCCTTTTATACTCTTGCATCACTCTTTTTTTAAAAATATTTGGTAAAATAAGTATAAAACTAATCTTTTTTGAAAGTAGTCGCTTTAAAATCTCATCGTCTTCACTAATAAATATAATTTCGAAATTGCCCGAATAATATTCTTCTTCAATTTTCTGTACACAAAAATCAAAAAAATAAGATCTTTCAATTTCATTCATCATTTTAGTTTTACTACTTTCATTAAATTCCATATCTAAAAATCGCTTTTTAGACATTTTTGAAAGAGTAGTTTTACCTAAACAAGGATAAGTTGCAATAATTTTAGTTTGCATTTATTCCTTTCAAGAATTCATCTTCATCCATAACTTTTACACCCAGTTTTTTAGCCTTCGAAATTTTTGTTGCGCCAACCTTTTCGCCAATTACCAAAAAGTCTGTAGTTTTCGAAATTGTTTTTTGGAATTTTCCACCCAGCTCTTCAATTTTTTCTGCAGCTTTTTCACGCGCCATTGTTTTTAGCGTTCCAGTAATTACAAAATTTTTACCACTTAAGACCCCTTCATTTTTTGCAAAATTTTGCACTTTCACGCCAAGATTAAACATTTTTGCTAAAACTCGCAAATTTTCATCATCATTAAAATATGCTAAAATACTTTCAGCAACTTTCTTACCGATACCATCAATTTCAAGAAGCTCTTCAAGCGTTGCGTTACAAATATTTTCGAATTTATTAAATTTTTCTGCTAAAAGCTTTGCCGTTTCGCCACCAATATGTCTGATTCCAAGAGCTGATATAAATTTTGAGAGCTCTGGATTTTTCGAAGACTCAATAGCCCTTAGAAGATTATTAACTGAAGTTTCCCCAAAGCGTTCAAGGTTTAATAAATCGCTTTTTTGAAGATTATAAATATCAGCCAGATCTCGAACTAGTCCCTTTTCAACCAACAAATCAACATTTTTTTCACCAAGATTTTCAATATCCAAACCTGCTTTCGAAGCATAAAAAGTGACCGTTTTTTTCAAAATTAAGCTCGAATTCAAACCTTTTGCACGATATGCGACCTCACCATTTGGTCGGTAAAACTCAATATCTGGGAACTGTTTCTCAAGCTCTTTTTTAAAATCGAAAACTTTAGCATTTTCTGGTCGAAGCTCCGGCAAAATCCGCAAAATTTTCGGAATAATATCGCCAGCTTTAAAAACTACTGCCGTATCACCAATTCGCACATCGAGTCGCTTAATTTCATCAGCATTATGCAAACTTGCATGCCGAACAGTAGTTCCAGCAAGTTGAACTGGCGAAAAGACTGCAACAGGAGTTGCAATACCAGTTCGCCCAATCGAAATCACTATATCTGAAATCACTGCCGTAACTTCTTCGGGAGAATATTTAAAAGCAATTGCAGCACGAGGTTGTTTTCCAACAATTCCAAGTTTCGAAAAATGATCACGATTATTAATTTTTACAACTAGACCATCGGTATTAAATGGCAATTCTTTTCTCTTTTCACTCCAAAAATCAATAAACTCAACAACTTTTTTTAAACCGTTAATTTTTGAAGCTTGCTCATTTATCGTAAAACCAAGATTTTTTAATGCTTCATAAGCGAACTGGTTAGTGGGGATATCTTGTGGATTTTTACGAATTAAATCATAAGCTCGAAAATGTAGAGGTCGAGAAGCTGCAATTGAAGGATCGAGCTGGCGAATTGTACCTGCGGCTAAATTTCGTGGATTAGCAAATTCTGGTTCACTATACTTTTTTCGAATAATATTTATCTTTTCAAAATCTTTCTTCAAAATAACAATCTCGCCGCGAACTTCAGTTCTTCCATTTTTAAAATTTTCAAATTTACCACTTGCCTGTAAAAAAAGCGGAATATTTTTAATTGTTCTAATATTACTTGAAACATCTTCACCAACAAAAGAATCACCTCGAGTAACAGCTCTCACAAATTCACCATTCTCAAAAATAAGAGAACAAGCTAAACCATCCATTTTAATATCTGCAAAAAAATCCTCTTCAATATTTGGCTCAAGTTTTTTGATTCTCTCAAACCAATCAAAAATTTCTTTACTGCTAAAAATATCGTTTAAACTTAGCATTCTACTAGCGTGAGAAACCTTAATAAACCCACCCTTAACCGTATTTCCGACTCTTTGTGTTGGTGAGTTTTTTGATATTATTTCTGGGTTCTCAGCCTCAATCCTCTTAAGCTCAGAAAAAAGTGAATCATAAACCGAATCTGGAACGCTTGGATTATCAAGAGTGTGATATTCGAAAGAATAACGGTTCAAAAGCTCTAGCAAATCTTTATATCGAGTATTTTTATCTATCCCCATCAACAATCCTTCGATATAAAACGTAAATATAAACCGAACTTAAAACACAAGAAAAACAACTCATTAGGAGCATAGAGATTGGTACGATTGGAATATTAACAAAGAATCCATTAATTGAAATCAGCCAATTCATCAACATAATTATTGGAATTATTATAATCGACCAAATTAAAGCAAGTATAAATATTAAAAATAAAATTCTCTTCAATATTGCAAGCCTCCTTTGAGAAACCATATCACCAGCAATTTTTAGAGCCTGTAGTGGATAGGTTCCTGGAATTGTAACAATAATCATTGCGAAAATTGAGCCCATAACCCAAAAAGCTGAGAGCGAAAATAGTAATAGTATTGCACTGAAAAATACAGCTTGTTCTATTCCGCTCGATAAAAAACTTGTTGTTTTTGCGGCTGCACCAACGATCGTTGCAATAAACACAGGAGCTAATTGCATTAATATTACGATAGCAATAACCGTCATTGGGATAATAGGAGCTCCACAAGAATATAAAGCATCTCTTAAATTCAAGTTTTTTTTTCCACTTAAAATATTTCTGCAAATCTGAACTGTCGCGAGCCAAATAAATAGCACTATTATAGCAAACATCATCTGTTGAATTTCACTTGGTGATTGCACCAAGCCACCACTATTAAACGTTGCTGCCATGATCAATCCGGCTTTGCCAATTTCACCAAAAAAGCCTTCGAAATTTCCACCGTTAGTAGTGTCAACAACAGCTTGCAAGCTTGAAACAAAATTTTGGTCCATTAGCCCAATAAAAACAATGCCAGCTAAAGCCGAGACTAAAACAAGATTTCGAAAAATCTTTTTGTTATCTCGAATGAGCTTAAAAACAAAACCCAGCAAATTCCAATAACCCCCAATTTTTAAGGGTCGAACATAATCTATTTTTCTTGAAATTTTAAAGCTTCTATGTGGCCTGCGCGCCTTAAACTTTCGAAACCTTTCCAATATGTTTTTTCGTAAATAAATTCTAATTCTTATATACCAAAAATAAACTAAACTAATTTGTTCTTCATTTGAACTTAATATTTTTTTCCTAAACATTAGAACCTCGCACTATTTTCTTTTAATCTCTTAATCCTGTCATCTAAAGGTGGATGTGTTGAAAATAATCTCTGAAAAAAGCCCTGTTTCATAGGATTAGAAATAAATAAGCTTGCCGTTGTTGAGTTTTGTCTTTCAAGAGGTTTGTTATTTTTTAACTTTTCAAGAGCACTAATTAAGCCATCTGGATATCTAGTTAATGAAACAGCAGTTGCATCAGCCAAAAATTCACGCTGACGAGAAATTGCAAGTCTTGTTATTGTAGCTAAAAGTGGCGAAATCAAAACAAAAAATAGCCCCAAGATTAAAGCAATCGGATTTCTCGAATCCTCATCGTCGTCATTCAGAAAAATAAACCTTAAAACAATATCGGAAAGTACCCCAATAACAGCGGTTAAAGCCACTGCCGCCATTGAGATTCGAATATCATAATTCTTAATATGTGAAATTTCATGAGCCATCACGCCTTCAATTTCAACCTTATCCATATTCTCAAGAAGCCCCGTTGTTGCACAGATTACGGAATTCTCAGGATTAGTTCCGGCTGCAAAAGCATTCATTGAAGAATCATTAATGATATAAAGCTTTGGCATTGGTAGGCCAGCAGTAATAGATAATGATTCAACTATTGAATAAAATTCAGGAGCGTCTTTTTTTGAGATCGACTTGGCACCATTCATTTTTAAAGTAATGGCTGTCGAAATCTTATATTGAAATAACGCATAAAAAATAGCAAAAATTAGTGTAAAAATAAAAATTGTTAAATCGTTATAGACACAAGAAAAATATAGCCCAATCCCAGAAATAATTGCAATAAATAATGAGAAAATAATCACAGTATTACGCTTATTCTGAGAAATTGAGCTATACATATTTAATAAAACCTCTAAAAAATAAATTTAGAATTTTACTTGAGGCGCAGATTCAACTACTTTTCTATCTTCTACTTCAAAGAATTCCCTCTTTTCG
>CAUUHI010000003.1:0-17391 GCA_963544935.1 uncultured Saccharimonas sp. (SeqCode)
AGAAATGGAAGTTCTCATTAAAGATCTAGTGAAAAATTTTGCTAAAAAAGAGCTTTTAAACGAAGAAATTCCGCGAATTTCTTATGAAATTGCGATAGAAAAATACGGTAGTGACAAGCCTGATTTACGCTTTGGAATGGAACTAGTTGATTTAAATGATGTGATAGCTGAAACCGAATTTGGTGTGTTTAAGAACGCTGAATATGTGAAAGCAATTTGTGTTAAAAATGGTGCGAGTTTAAGTCGAAAACAGATTGATAATTTTACTGAGATTGCGAAAAGTGAAGGTGCAGGTGGTTTGGCTTATATTACATATACTGAAGGTGAAGTAAAAAGCCCAATTGTTAAGTTTTTGAGTGAAAATGAGCTTTCGAAAATTAAAGAAGAAACTTGCTCAGAAGATGGTGACGCAATTTTCTTTGGTGCGGATAAGCGTGAAGTTGTAAATAAGGTTCTTGGTCGTCTTCGAAATGAATTTGCTGATTTCTTCAATCTTAAGGATGAAAATAAAGTAGCTCTCGCTTGGGTTGTAGATTTTCCATTTTATGAATTTGATGAGAAAAATAATAAGGTTGATTTTGGTCATAATCCATTTTCGATGCCAAAAGGCGGCGTTGAGGCTCTTCGAAATGCTAAAACTGATGCTGAAAAATTGGCAATTAAAGCCGACCAATACGACATGGTGATGAATGGCTATGAAATCTGCTCAGGTGCCGTTCGAAACCATAACCCAGAAGTTATGTATGAGGCTTTTGGCTTACTTGGATATGATAAAAAATATGTTGAAGCAAAATTTGGTGCGATGTTAAATGCGTTTAAATTTGGTGCTCCTCCGCATGCAGGTTGTGCATTCGGCTTGGATCGAATTTTTATGATCTTAATGAACGAAGATAATATTCGTGAAGTGGTGGCGTTTCCAAAGAATGGTTCGGGAGTGGATGTAATGATGAATTCACCTAGCTTTGTGGATGAAGGACAGCTAAAGGAGTTAAAAATTGAGCTCTCTGAAGATGAAGAATAAATTGGCAAATTTTCAAAAAAAATTTGGTTTTTTAGTAATTCTTATAATTGGTGGATTTTTAGTTTTGTTCCAATTTTCGAAAATTGTTTTTGCGGAAGAAGTAGCAAAAGAAAAGCCAACTGAAATTCAGATTTCGAAAATTAGTAAAAAATGCAACGATTTAAAAAATAATTTGAAAAAACTTCGCTCTGAAGATGCTCTAAAAAGGGTCAATCTAGGTAAAAGCTATGAGAAGATTTCAAATGGATTGATGTCGAATTTTAATGCAAGAATTGCTCTAAATAAGAAAAATGGTGCTGAATTAATCTTGACTGCTTCTGAATTTGAAGAGAATTTTAAGTATTTTAAAGAGAATTTTCAGATTTATGAACGGGAGCTTTCGGAATTAGTTTCACAAGATTGTACTAAAAATCCGCGTGAATTTTATTTAAAACTTGAAAAAACACGTCGTGCTCGCCGAGAAGTAAATTACAACACTAAAAAACTGAATGAAATTGCTGAAAAATATGGTGTTCAGGTTCATGATTTTGTTGTAAAAAATACATCAGGAGTTTTGAATGAATAATTATTTGAATAAAATTAAAGCAAAAATTAAAAATCGGCCATTGGAATCACAAAAAGAAATTAACGGTTCTCGCAATTTGCTAATTTTTCTTGCGGGAAGCTTAGGAATTGCATTAGTTTTGGTGATTGCGAGCTTAATTCTTTATACTTCAGATGGGACTATTCAGCTTGATTTAAGTAGGCCAGTTTTGCAAGAGGCACGTGAGGCTCAGAAAAAGGCAAAAAAAGAGGAAGAAGAGCGCAAGAAAAATGAAAAAGATGAGGAGTTTTTACCACAAGGTGGACTTTCGAATAAAGACATGGCGGATTTCGAAAGGCTTTATTCGCAGGCAAGAAAGAGAATTCATACAGATGAGTTTAGCGAAAGCTCCTTAAGTGATGAAACTTTAAAAATAGCAGACCAATAAAGGAGAAAAATGGCTTTTTTAAATCCGAAAGATTTTATTATTACTCGTAAGCGTAAACTTTATAAATTTGCGCTTTTCAATAATTCTGCAATTTGTTTTGAATTTAATGAATGGCAAAAAGAAAATGCTGAAGTTAATAATTTAGAAATTGGTGCAGGAACAGGGCTTTTTAGCGAGGCTTTGGCGGCAAAAAATCCAATGAAGAATTTTGTGGCGGTTGATGTTAAAGCTGACCGACTAGTTAAGGGAGCTATTAAAGCTGAGCAAGATGGCGTTAAAAATATTCGTTTTTTGCGAGCGCGAGCCGACCAACTTCTTGAAGCTTTTGGTGAAGATTCGGTAAAATATCTTTGGGTGACCTTTCCTGACCCTTATCCACGCGAGCGGAATTCAGGTCGCCGCTTAACACACCCAACTTTTTTGCGAATTTATGCTAAGATTTTGGCTGAAGATGGTGCGCTCTACTTTAAAACTGATGCTAAGAACCTTTTCGAATGGAGCTTGGAGCAGCTTGTGGCGGAAGGCTGGAAAATTGAACGGCTTAGTTTCGATTTACATGAAAGTGACTTAAATGAAAATTACAAAGTGATGACAACTTATGAAAAACGTTTTACAACAGAAGGGTTAAAAATCAACTTTGTAAAGGCTATACCGCCAAAAAATATTTTTTCTAAAAAATATGGTAAAAATATATAAATAAATTTTGGAAGAGGTGAAATGGCTGATTTTTTAGAAATTAAAGGTGCGCGCGAGCATAATTTGAAAAATGTAGATTTAAAAATTCCGCGTGATAAATTAGTGGTGATAACGGGGCTTTCTGGTAGTGGAAAGTCTAGCTTGGCATTTGATACAATTTATGCAGAAGGTCAGCGCCGCTATATGGAGAGCCTTAATTCTTATGCGCGACAATTTTTAGGCACAATGGATAAGCCAGATGTAGATCAAATTACGGGGCTCAGCCCGGCGATTTCGATTGATCAAAAATCTACCAGTCGTAATCCACGCTCAACTGTGGCAACCGTGACGGAAATCTATGATTATCTACGTCTTCTTTTTGCACGAATTGGTACACCACATTGTCCAATTTGTGGCCGAGATGTGGTTCGGCGTACACCGCAAAGTATTGTTGATAGCATCATGAATCTTGAAGAAGGTTCACGATTGATATTGCTTGCGCCGATCGCAAAAGCTAAAAAAGGTGAATTTGCGCATATCCCTGAAGGGTTTGCGAAAAAAGGTTTTTCTCGTGCGCGGGTTGATGGAGTGATTTATGCTTTAGATGAATTCCCTGAACTTGAAAAAAATATTAAACATAATATCGAAATTATAGTTGACCGTTTGGTGCTTTCGAAAGAGATGCGAACACGTTTAGCTCAAAGTGTTGAACAAGCGCTTGAAATGACTAGCGGAATTTTAGAGATTTTGAATTATGAAACTGGTGAGGTGAAGATTTTTTCTCAACGCTATGCTTGTGAGCTTCACCCAGATGAGCATATTCCTGAACTTGAGCCACGATTGTTCTCTTTTAATGCGCCACAAGGAGCTTGCGAAACTTGTTCGGGGCTCGGAACGCGAATGGAAATTGATCCAGAATTGGTGCTTTCACCAAATTTAACAATTTCTGAAGGCGCGATTCGGCCTTATAATCGTGTGATGGAAAAGGGCTATCGAATTAAATTGCTTGAAGAAGTTGCAAAACACCATGGATTTTCAACAAAAGTCCCAACTAAAAAGCTTTCAAAAGAAGCTATCGAAATTATTCTATACGGTACAAAAACAGACGAAAAATATCCAATTGAAATGAATGGCCGTGTTTATAACATGAATTTTGAAGGCGTGATTCCGAATTTAGAACGCCGTCATCGCGATACGGGTAGTGAATTTCAGCGTAAAGATATTGAGCGATTTATGCGTGTTCGAAAATGTCAAACTTGTGGTGGAAAACGCTTGAAGCCAGTTGTTCTTGCGGTTACGGTTGCTGGCTTAAATATTGTAGAAATTTGTGATCTAGCAATTGATGAAGCTGTTGAACTTTTCAAAAATTTAGAACTAAATAATCAGCAAAAGTTTATTTCAACTCAAATTTTGAAAGAAATTTCTTCAAGATTGGGCTTTATGAATAATGTTGGTCTGAATTATTTGGAGCTTTCGCGTGCGGCTAATACTTTGAGCGGTGGTGAGGCACAGCGGATTCGCTTGGCTACGCAGATTGGCTCTGGGCTTCAAGGTGTACTTTATGTTTTAGATGAGCCTTCAATTGGTCTTCATCAACGTGATAATGATAAATTGATTGCTACGCTAAAAAACCTTCGTGATCTACATAACACTGTTTTAGTAGTGGAACATGATGAAGACACAATTCGAGCAGCAGATTGGCTTGTTGATGTTGGCCCTGGTGCTGGTGTGAATGGCGGAATGATTGTGGCTTCCGGTACGCCTGAGGAAGTTTCGAAAAATCCAAAATCTTTAACGGGGCAATTTTTAAGCGGAAAAGATAAAATTCAAACACCAAAAAAGCGCCGAAAAATTCAGAAAAATGAAAAATTGGTGATTAAAAATGCACGAGAGAATAATCTGAAAAATATTGACGTTGAGATTCCGCTAGGTGTAATGACGGTAGTTTCGGGGGTTTCGGGCAGTGGAAAATCAACCTTGGTGAATGAAATTCTAAGTAAAGAATTGTTAGCACGAAAGCACCGTGCGCAAGAAGTTCCTGGTGCGCATGATGAAATTTTAGGTTTGGAAAAACTCGATAAAGCAATTGTGATTGATCAGAGTGCAATTGGCCGTACGCCACGTTCGAATCCCGCAACTTATACTGGTGTCTTCACACAGATTCGTGAGCTTTTTGCTGGCACGCCAGAAGCAAATATCCGTGGCTATAAAGCTGGTCGATTTAGTTTTAATGTTAAAGGTGGCCGTTGCGAAAACTGTCAAGGCGATGGTGTAATTAAAATTGAAATGCATTTTTTGCCAGATGTTTATGTGGAATGTGACGTTTGCCACGGAAAGCGATATAACCGCGAGGCGCTAGAGATCCTTTATAAAGGTAAAACAATCTCGGATGTTTTAGAAATGACAATTGATGAAGCAACAGAATTCTTCGAAAATATTCCTGCAATTTATCGAAAATTAAAAACGATTCAAGAAGTTGGTTTGGGTTATATTAAACTCGGTCAGCCCGCAACAACTTTTTCGGGTGGAGAGGCACAACGAATTAAGCTTGCTACTGAGCTTGCTCGGGCTTCAACTGGAAAGACAATGTATATTTTAGATGAGCCAACGACTGGCCTTCATAATGCAGATGTAAAAAGATTGCTTTCGATTTTGAATCGTTTGGTTGACGCTGGAAACTCAATGGTTATAATTGAGCATAATTTAGATATTGTCAAGAGTGCCGACTGGCTAATTGATATGGGCCCAGAAGGTGGAGCTGGTGGCGGAACTGTTGTGGCGACTGGAACTCCAGAACAGGTTTCGAAAGTTGAAAAAAGCTGGACGGGAAAGTATCTTAAAAATATCCTTTAGAATAAATTGTTCTAATTTTTTAAAAAATAGTATAATATACAATATAAAGTGCTTAATTTTATATTATGAAAGGAAAAAAATGGCGATTTTAGTAACTGGCGGCGCAGGATTTATCGGTGCCCACACTTCAATTGAGCTTCTTGAAAATAATGAAGAAATTATAATTATTGATAATTTTCTAAATTCGAAACCTAAAGCTTTAGAGCGAATTCGTGAAATTTCGGGCAAGGATTTTAAATTTTATGAAGTTGATATTTTAAATAAAGATGGGCTTCGAAAAATTTTTCAAGAAAATAATATTGAGCAAGTGATACATTTTGCAGGCTTAAAAGCTGTTGGTGAAAGTGTTGAAAAACCACTTGAATACTATAAAAATAATATCCAAGGAACGATTTCGCTTTTAGAAATTATGCGAGAATTTAACGTTTATGATATCGTTTTTTCTTCGAGCGCAACGGTTTATGGCGACAAAAATCCAGTTCCTTATCGAGAAGAAATGCCTTGCGAAACAGCAACGAATCCTTATGGATATACTAAAGTTGTGATTGAACATATTTTGAAAGATTTAGTGAAGGCTGATGCACGCTGGTCGATTACAATTTTGCGATATTTCAACCCAATTGGTGCGCATGAAAGCGGTTTAATTGGCGAAGATCCGCAAGGAATTCCAAATAATTTGATGCCGTATATTTCTCAAGTTGCCATTGGAAAACGAGAAAAACTTTCGATTTTTGGCGATGATTATGAAACTCCTGATGGCACAGGTGTGCGTGATTATATTCATGTTGTTGATTTAGCAAAAGGTCATTTGAAAGCATTAGAAAATAACCGCAAGAACGGTGGCGTTAAAATTTATAATCTTGGTTCAGGATCAGGAGTGAGTGTTTTGGAGCTAGTTCGTGCTTTCGAAATAGCCTCTGGTAAAAAGATTCCTTTCGAAATTACCTCGCGCCGTGCAGGTGACATTGCATTTTGTTATGCTGATGTTGCTAAGGCTGAAAAGGAACTTGGCTGGAAAACTGAAAAAACACTCGATGAAATGTGTCGAGATTCGTGGAATTGGCAAAGTAAAAATCCGAATGGGTTAATGTAAAATCTTAAAAAAGTTTGTTTTCGAACAGACTTTTTTATTTTTTTGAAAAAAAGTACTTGACTTTTTAAGCTACCTTGTATAACATAGAAGTATGAAGGAACAAGAAAGCATTGAAAAATATGCTTCACAAATTTCAACCCAGATGCGAAAAGGTTTTATGGCGTTTTGTGTGCTAAAAGTTTGCGCAAAAAAGCCAGTTTACACCAGCGACATCATTAAGGAATTGCGTGAAGCTAAAATGGTTGTGGTTGAAGGCACAATTTATCCGCTACTATCAAGACTGCAAAAAGATGGATTGTTAAGCCATGAATGGCAAGAAAGTGAGCAAGGTCCGCCTAGAAAATATTACTCAATAACTGAATTTGGCGCTAGTGTTTGTGAAAGGGTTAGCAAAGAAATCAGCAAATTAAATAAAACAATTAGCAAACTTTAAGGAGAAATATGAAAGAAATTACAAGAATTCATTTGGCGAAAATTCCTTACGAAATTGAAATTTATGCCAAAAAGAGGCTTGAAAAATATCTAAAAGATTTAAAAATCTACTCTGGTGATGAAGATATTTTCGAAGATGTTGAAATTCGAATCACTGAAATTCTAGCGGAACTTGGTATAAAAGAAGGCGGAGTAATCACTGAAAAAGAAATTTCAAAAATTGAGGCTCAAATTGGCTCGCCGGAAGTGTTTCAAGATTTGAATTTTGATAGTGAAAATGAAGAAATTCGCATTCCAAAAATTTCAAAAAAGCTATTTCGAGATGAGCAAAACGGAATGATTTCGGGCGTGGCAGCAGGATTAGCGCAATATTTGAAAATTGATACGGTTTGGGTTAGGTTAGCTTTAGCGGCTATGTTTTTTGTGAGTTTTGGTGCAATTGTTCCAATTTACATTCTATCGATCCTTATCATTCCAGCGGCAAAAAATGCTAATGACATTTTGCGACTTCGCGGTGGAGTTATTACGGCGAGTGCAATTCGAGAAGTTAACGAAGAATATAATTTCGAAAAAAATGCAGTTCGAAATATGAAAATTGCTCGAATTTTTGGGATAATTTTTGGAATTTTTACAGTCTTTGCTTTTCTTGGCGGAATTCTAGCGATGTTTTTTGGAAACTGGGCATTAATGCAAATTGGTGAAATGGCTAATTTTGCCAATGCAAAGAGTGCTGCAACTGGTATAATAATTTCAGCAAATATAATGGGAATTTCATATTTGATTTTTACGGCTTTTATTGCAAAAATGCTGTTTAAATTGAAGGCTTCGAAAATTGATATCATAGCAATTATTGTTTCGGTAGTAGTTGCTTTAGGCGGAATTTTGGGATCGATTTCTTTTACCTCAATTTTACGCGATAAGGCTAATGAAAAGGTTTCAAAAAGTTTAGTCTCTGAACAAATTAAAATTAATTCTGAAAAAATGAAAAGTGTTAAAAAACTAAAAGTTGATTCTTCAGTTTCTATTTTCTATCACATTTCAGATGAGCAAAAAATTGAATTTACACATATGAATTTTCGAAAACATAATTTGAAAGTTGATTTTGAAGGAGAAACTTTAAAGTTAAACTTAAATAATATTCCACAAAATCTATATTTTGGCGGATTAGGATATGAAGAAATTCATATTTATGGACCAGAACTAAATGAAATTGATGTAACTTCAAATTCGAACGTAAATTATTTTGCGAAAGATGCTGAGAATATGAAAGTAAAAATGAATGGCGGCTCAGTTTATTTTGAAAATTCAGTCAAAATCACAAATTTAGAGATTTCGAAAGGTGAATATGGCGTATTTTCAGGAAAACACATTGATGTTTTGAACTTAACATTAAATTCAAATAGTGGAAGTGTTGAACTAAATAATGTTGAAAATGCAAATGTTAAAACTAAAAATTGTAGTTTTAATAGTCCAAAAGTTACTCGTTTGAAAGCTCGTGCAAAAAATGTAAAAGTGAATAACTATGATTTTAACGAGAACACTAAAGGCCAATGTTTTTATCTTGAAAGTTTAGATAGGGATGAATTTTAATTAAAGGAGGAATATGATTGAAGTTCGAAATATTTCAAAAATTTACGGCAAAAAGAAGAATCGTTTTCAGGCGTTAAAAGATGTAAGTTTCAAGATTGAAAATGGCTCAAGCGTGGCGATTATTGGAAAATCGGGAAGTGGAAAATCAACACTGATTCATGCAATGAGTGGTCTAGACGCTCCAGAAAAAGGTGAAGTTTTAATGGATGGAGTAAATATTTTATCAATGAATCAAAAGAAGATCGATAAATTTCGTTCGAAAAAAATGGGATTTATTTTTCAAAGCTTTTTCGTTCAAGGAAATGAAACTTGTTTCGAAAATGTGAGTTTGCCACTTGAAATTGCTGAAGAGCCAATTTTTCGAAGGAAAGAAATTGTAGAAGACGCCCTAAAAGCGGTTGGTTTGAAAGATAAAATCAAAACACCAGCTCGTGATCTTTCAGGCGGGCAAAAACAGCGTCTTGCGATTGCACGAGCAATTGTAAACTCGCCAGAAATAATTTTTGCGGATGAACCAACGGGAAATTTAGACTCCGCAACTAGTGAAAAAATTGAAAAATTACTTTTTGAATATAATAAAAAGTCTGGTGCAACGCTATTTATTATTACTCATGATGAAGAATTGGCAGAAAAGTGCGATATTCGGATTCGAATAAAAGATGGTGAAATAGAGCATATTGAAGGAGTTAAAAATGCGTAGAGTTGATATTATTAAGCGAGCTGGAAAAAACATTCGTTTAGCAAAAGGGCGAACAATTTTGACAAGTTTGGCGATTGCAGTTGGTGCAACAACTGTTGCACTCGCAATTGCAGCCGGAAAGGGTGGTAATGCTTATGTTGAAAGTCTAGCCAATAAATTAGGTGATCAAAATGCTTTAACTATCTCGCGATTAATTAAGAATAAAAAAGACCCTTATGCGCCAAATAAGGTTGAATCAACTCGTGAAGATGCTGCCAAGAAAAAAGCTGAAATTGACGCTGAGAGCCACTCATTTAAGAAAGAAGATTTAGATAAAATTTTAAAAATTAAAGGTGTTCGAAATGTCTCTCCAGCAGTTCCTGTAAAAATTGAGACTGTTCAGTCTGAAAATGGAGTAAAATATGACGGATATGTTGCCACTAAAAATGACGAACAAGAGATGGGTCTTTCGTCCGGAAAACTCAGCAAAAATAATCAAATTGATAATGGAAAAGTTATCGCGCCAAAAGCTTATGTTGAACCTTTTGGAGGTAAAAATACTGCTGATATTGTGGGCAAAAAAGTAGTTTTCGAAATGAAAGACGTGGAAGGTAAAACTTTCGAAAAGACTTTTGAAATTCAAGCAGTTGATGCTGGAAAAACGGATACTAACTTTAACTATCACGGAAATTTCTGGATAAATAATAGTGATGGTTTGGAAATTGCAAAAAAGCAAAATTCTGGTGAAATGCGGTTTTATAGTGCGAGCGTAACAACCGATGGCACACGAAAAGTTGATGAAATTAAAAAGGAAATTACAGCATTAAAAGGTGGTGAATTTTACCAAGTTTCTACTTTTGCAGATGATAAAGCAACGGTTCAAACAGCAATTAATGTTATGGCAGCGGGTCTTGCTGGATTTGGATTTTTGACACTTCTTGCTTCAGCTTTTGGAATTATTAACACGCAATATATTTCGGTTTTAGAGCGAACTTCACAAATTGGTTTGATGAAATCGCTCGGAATGCGAAAGAGTGATGTTTCGAAACTTTTTAGATACGAAGCGGCGCTGATTGGTTTATTTGGTGGAATCATTGGAATTGTTGTAGCGTATGGAATTACTTTCTTAAACCCTGTAATCAGCAGTGTCTTAAAACTGCAAAAAACTTCTGGCGTGGATACGAATTTACTTCAACCAGATTTATTCGCTTGGATTTTATTGGTAGTTGGTTTAATGTTACTTTCGGTGAGTTCTGGATTTTTGCCAGCACGAAAAGCAGCAAAGATGAACCCAATTGAGGCTCTTCGAACTGAATAGAGATAATAAAATCGGCTCATTAAAAAAGTGGGCCGATTTTTTTGAAAAAATAGAAAAAAGTCTTGAAATTATTAAAAAACTCGTGTATAATAGGATTATTATTCCGGCATAGCTCAGTGGTAGAGCGGTTGGCTGTTAACCAATAGGTCGCTGGTTCGAGCCCAGCTGCCGGAGCCAAATTTGAGTTTTACGACAATTTGATAATGTGAGAAAAGGTTCTAACAGATTAAAATAGAGCCTTTTTTCTTTTTTATTTAACTCTATATTGCAAAAAATCTCCAATTAATATATCATAATAGAAAATATAACTAGTCTAATAAAAACAAAGAACTAGAGAGGGTTAATTATGAACTTAATATTTATGAGACATGGTGAGGCGATGGATAATACGCGTGAAATTTTATCAAGCCAAGAAATACAATGTTCAATATTGACTGAAAATGGTAGAAAGCAAGTTATCGAATCGGTAAAATTACTACCTAAAATAGATAAAATATATGCTTCGCCGTTAATTAGGACTCTACAAACGGCGAAAGAAGTTGCAGACAATCGAAGTCTTAACGTTGAAATAGATAATCGTATCAGAGAAATAAATTGGGATAAATTTAACGGAAAAGAAAACTCTGCGGAACTAGATGAAGTTAGGGAAAAGCAAGTCGCTGGAGATTTTTTTATTAGATTCGGCCAGTATGGCGACAATAGATATAGCATTGAAAGCAGATTATGTGATTTCTTAACTGATGTTCGAAAGAATAATTTCAAAAATAACACTGTATTAATAGTTTCTCATGGAACGATTATATCCTTTATGAAGCGGATTTTAGGGTTAAAATCTTCTCATGCGAAAAAAGGCAAATTCGAAGTTTTTAAAGATGTTGGTTTTCAATTTTTAGACAAACACAAGAATTTATTGAGTGATATATCAAATTTTGAAGTCAGCAAAAGGCTCGAAGAAATACGCAAAATTAAGAATAGCGAAACTCGGTATAAATATGTAAATATTGCTAAAGCTTATAACAACATAGAATTCAATAATGAAACGCTCAAGTATTTAATTTTAGGGTTGAACGATAAACTCAGCAAGCTTGAAAATACCTTAAAACCTATTGATAAAAGTAAAAAAGAGATTATTTTAGTTTGTGTATTTAATAATTTTTCAGAATTTTTTGAGAAATGGATAAGACATTATGTCGAATTGGGCGTTAAGAATTTCGTATTGGTAAACAATAATTCTGATGATGACTCAATAAAAAAGATAAATGAAATTACAAAAAATATTAAAGATATTAAACTAGATTTATACAATGTTGAAGCTACCTATAATTGTTTTAGAGCTTGTAGTTGGAGACAGCAGATTTTAGATATTTATGGAATTGACAGATGGTATTTGAATGTTAATTCTGACGGATTATTCCATGTTGATGAAAAGATTGAAGAATATATTAATTCTATAAATAAGAATGATCGTAAATCTGTTAAAGCTATTATGGTGGACGTATACTCTAAAAAGCCCATTTTCGAAAATAAGAATATAAGTGATATGAAATTTGTAGATTCGAACACTTATAAAACTGAAATCAACCCTTTTTACGGGTTAAGAATTTACGGTGGCCCTAGAGGAAGGATTTTTGGTTTAAGGTCTAGCCTACAAAAGGTTCCACTACTATATTACACTGGAAATGAATTAATCGTGAATGATCATTATGTATTTCCGAAAGAGTTAAATTTTGTAAATATATCATCGGTAGTATTTCATTATAAATTCTTGCCGAATTCATTATCGTTATATAAAAACATGGCGAAAAGTGGGGTGTATTGGCAAGACTCTAAAGAATATAAAAAATACCTATCCGCTTATGAAGATGACTCTAATTTATCTATGTTTTCAAAAGATTCATCTATTAAAATTGAAGATTTTCGACTGTCAGATATAATACCCGAGTAGTTGTTGGTTAGTAATATTTCTATCAAGGGGAGCCAAGAAAATCTCCCGAAGATTCGGGGGTTTTTCTTTTTGATTTAAGATTTTTCTAAGTTGAATGTGATAAAATAGAAAGAGAAAAGAGGTAAGATGAAATTTGATAAAATTATAATTGGTTTTGGAAAAGCTGGAAAAACTTTGGCAGTTCTGGCTGCTAATAAAGGTGAAAAAGTTGCATTAATTGAAAAGTCGCCGAAAATGTATGGCGGAACCTGCATCAATATTGCTTGTATTCCAACCAAAGTTCTAGCGGTTGCGGCGAGTGAAAATTTAACTTTCGAAGAAGCGATTGCACGAAAATTTGATGTTGTTCAGCGGTTAAATTCAAAAAATTATCATATGCTTGCAGATAACAAGTCGATTACGGTTTTTGACGGCTTTGGTTCATTTTTAGATGAAAACACAATTTTAGTTGAATCGAATGGTGAAAAACTTGAGCTTTCGGCTTATAAGATTATTATTAATACTGGTGCAGAAAGTTTTATTCCTAAAATTTCAGGAATTGAAGAAGGTTTGAAGGACTCAAATATTTTAACCAGTACAGAGCTTCTTGAAAATCAAGAGGCGATTGATAGCCTAGCAATTATTGGTGGTGGATTTATCGGCCTAGAGTTTGCTTCAACTCTTGCGAAGTTGGGCACAAAAGTAACAATTTTTGAACGAGGTGATAAAATTTTAGCTGATGAAGATGATTCGATGCGAAAAGCAATTTTTGACTTTTTAGTTTCGCAAGGTGTTAATTTTGAGTTTAATGCAAATATTGAGGCTTTCGAAAATGTTGAAAATGGCATTTTAGTCCAAAATAATGGTAAGAAATTGGCTTTTGACAAAGTGCTAATTTCAACTGGGCGAAAACCAGTAACTGCAAAATTAAATCTTGAACGAGCAGGTATTAAAACACTTGAAAATGGTGGAATTTGGACTAACGAAAATCTTCAAACTTCAAATTCAAAAGTTTGGGCGGTTGGTGATGTGAGAGGAAAAGAGCAATTTACTTATGCTTCTTTAGATGATTTTCGAATTTTGCGCTCACAGTTTTATGGTGACGGAAAATATTCTCTAAAAAATCGTGTTAATTTGCCGAATTCGATTTTTTTGCAGGTTCCATTTTCGAAAGTTGGATTAACTGAAAAACAAGCTTTGGAGGAAGGTTTTGAGATTAAGGTAAAGGAAATTCCGGCGGCAGCAGTACCAAAACTCCAGCTTGAATTTAAAACAACGGGTCTTTTGCGAGCGATTGTAGATTCGAAAACTAATAAAATTTTAGGCGCAGCTTTGTTTTGCTATAATTCGCCAGAAGTTATAAATATTATAAAAACGGCGATTGACGCTGGGCTTGATTATACTGCTCTACGAGACCAGATTTTTACCCATCCAACCGTGGCCGAAAGTTTGAACGATTTGTTTAATCTTTAAGTTTGCTTTATTTTCGAAAATTTGATATAATTTAGGCAAAAGCATAATAATTTTTAAAGGTGGGAAATGAAACCGACGATTCTATCGATTGGAAATGCGACAAAGGATAACTTTTTAGACATTCAAAATCAAAAAATTTATAAAGATGAGCTTAATGATTTTCATTATGATCTGACTTTTGATGATTCAACTTTAAACTATCATAAACAAGCTGGTGTTTATGGTGGAACAATTTTGAGTGAAAAAATCTTTACAGCAGCACATTTTAAAGCCTTTTCGAGTGCAAATCCAAATGGTACTTCTCATTTCGAATATGATGAAATCAACAACAATCTGATTGATCGATTTATAGTTTCGCATAAGGGTAAGAGTTTTATTTTAACTAGTAATCCTCGTAGTACAAAATGGGTTTCACCAGCTTTTCCACCAGATTTAATTTATATTGCGGATGCTAATTTTTCGCAAAATTATTTAGCTGATTTTAAAAAATATCTTCGTGAAAATCCAAAGATTAAACTTGTTTTTAATATCGCTGATTTGAGCCCTGAGCTTGCGCATGAGTTTTTCATTCGAGCGAATTTAGTTTTTGTAGATTTTCGAAAACAAAATTTAAGTGATTTGATTGATTATTCAAGTTATGAAAATGCGATAGATTCACTAATTAGAACTGGCGTGCGAGGCGTTGTTATTTTTGATAGTTCGAAAATAATTGCTGGAAATAAAGAAAAAATTGCCAGTATTGAAACTAATTTTGAATTAAATTCATTCTACCAGAATAATATTTTTCAAGCGGCTTTCGTTGCTGAAAATTTTTCGAATTCTTCAAAATTAGAAGAAAATTTGCAAGTTGCAGTTACAATTGCTAATAAATCTGATTTCAATGATATTTTAAAGCCTTTTTATGCGCATCAAATTTTAAATCGTAAAAATTATGAATTACCTGTTGATGTTTTGAGTAGTACGCCAGATATTGAAACACGATTACATAAAACTGCTGCTAAATTAGTTATGCGACCAAAAGGAATATTTGCTGCGGATGAGTCTGGCGGGAATATTCATAAAAAATTCGAAACGATTGGGCTTGAAGATACTTTTGAAAATCGCCGAGCCTATCGTGAGATGTTTTTTAAAACACCAGATATTGAGAATTATTTAAGTGGAATTATTCTTTTCGAAGAGACAACCGAACAAAACACTTCTGAAGGTATTAATTTTGTTGAGTATTTAAAAAATCGTGGAATTTTGGTTGGTGTGAAGCTTGATGGTGGTTTGCGGCCTTTAACTGGATTTGAAGGCGAGACTATTTCGATAGGGCTTGATTCTTTGACTGAAAAACTCCAAAAATATTCAAAAGTAGGAATTGATTTTGCAAAATGGCGAGTTGCTTTTGAAATTTATGAAGAAAAAGGAACGCCGAGCGAAGCCGCGATCGCTTCGAATTTACGAGTTTTGGCACAATATGCTAAAGCCTGCCAGAATTATGGAATTGTACCAATCGTTGAGCCAGAGGTGGTTTATTCTGGAAAACACACTATTAAACAGTGCCAAGAAGTTACCGAAAAGATTCTTAAAAAGCTCTTTGAGGAACTAAAGATGTTTAAAGTTGATCTTAAGGGGACAATCTTGAAAACAAATATGGTTCTTGCTGGCTCTGAAAATGAAATTCAATCTTCTTCAAGAGAGGTTGCACGAGAAACCGTTTCTATTTTTAAGAAAATAGTTCCAAAAGAATTGGCAGGGATCGTATTCCTTTCTGGTGGGCAAACCGCAAATCAGGCAACCGATAACCTTCAAGAAATAACCAATCTCGGACCTTTTGACTGGGGATTGACCTATAGTTATGCGCGAGCTTTACAGATGCCAGCGCTTCAAGCTTGGGCTGGAAAACCAGAAAATGTTCAGCAAGCTCAATTACTTTTCTTGGAGCGAGTCGTGGCAAATTCGCACGCCTTGTATAAGAATTAACTATCACGAAAATTTAAAAACACTCAGAATATATAATCTCTGAGCGTTTTTAATAATTATTTTTTACGTTTTATAAAGATTGTGAAAATTGCTATCGCTATCCCTCCGATTGTATATAAAATTCTTGCCGAAGCCCAATCATTGGTTATAAAGCTATAAGTTAGAAAAAATGCAGTGATCGCTAGCATTACCACAGACGCGAAAAGGCCGATTTTAGAATCCTTTTCTTCATCCTTATTTTCGATTTCATAAAAGTTATTAATTTTCGAAAAAATAGAATTTCCATAAGTTGATGCTGAGATTCCAATTCCTAGTAGAGCCATAAATATAGTATTAGCTAAATTAATGCCAAGATTAGAAAAATGATAAATTATTTGATGAGCCGCTATAGCTGTAAAAAGTGTTGATACTAATGCCATAGTGCTGCTATTTTTAATATTTTTGACTTGTCTGATTTCATTTTTTGAAAAAATTTTGTCAATTTCTATATTATAATCAAGTAGATTTTCAGTTTCTGAATTATCAAAATTTTTAGCTAAAATTAGTAGGGGAACTGATATTGCTAAGGATAACATTAAGCCAACCCCCGCTAAAACATTAAAGCTTACTGTTGATCCTGAAAAGTATGCTGCTATTGCAAGGCCTGCAAAAAGAATAAACATACCAAGTGCACGAATTAGTGCAATTTTTTGATATGATTTCTCATATTCTTTTTTGTTAAAATTTGCTTTTCTGGTTGAAATTTCACCAGTTAGTTCATCTAAACTAATTTCGAAGAGTTCACTTAAAGCAATAAGTTTTTCAAGCTCGGGAGAAGACTTTCCACTTTCCCAAGCTGAAACTGATTGTCGCGAAACGCCAATTTTATCGGCAAGTTGCTCTTGCGAGATATTTTTCTCGGTTCGTAATTTTTGTAAATTCTGACTAAACATTTTTTGTCCTTTCATTTTAATTATTATACATCAATTATATAAAAAATGCTCATTTTCAACTACCAAGTTTCCTTGAAAATTACTAATTTTGTTGCCAATATTTTTGACAAAACAGATTGAATTTATGTTAAATTTGCTTGATTTAGCTAATAACATATAATGAATTTATTAAATTTATTTTTTAAAAAAATATTTAAAGCCACCAAAGTTAGGTGGCTTAAGGCTTTTGGGTATTATTCTTTTTTTGACTGCTCGCTACAGGGTCTAAATATCACAATTTGTCCAGTGAACAATTCGATATGGCAAGTTTCTTCTTCCATTTTGTTAGTTTCGATTTGTTCCATATTATACACCTCTTTCTAAAGTTCAAGGCTATTCAAGATAGATTTTATCTTGAATATATCTATATTCTGAGTGTAGTATATTATTAAATATAATAAAATAGTTTTTATAAAAAAACATAAA
>CAUUHI010000004.1:0-16803 GCA_963544935.1 uncultured Saccharimonas sp. (SeqCode)
AAATATAATATTGAACATTCTGTAAAAGTGAATAATAAAGAAATTGCACGTAAAACTGGCACTATTAATGGGGTTGGCAAAATAACGCCAGTAGTCGATTTTAGATTTAATGTTTTTCGCGCCTCTAGCCAAGATGGTGAAAATTTAAATGGCACTATCTTTGATTTTGGATTGATTCAATCAGATAAAAACAATCCTAAACATATTAAACCAGGTGACATTTTCAAGATGAAGCTACCGCAGTCTTCTGGTGTTGCATTTGATACGAAATTGAATCCGAAAGAAGGAGCGGTTGGTTCTGCAAATACTCAAGAATTATATTCTAACTTTGGCGATAATGTTACTTCAAAAGGTGTTCTGCTTAGAACTGGTGTAAACTTAAAGTATAAAGTTATAAAAAATTCAAGCCATGAACTTGTGTATCAGATTTTAGAGATTGCTGATGATAAGGCTTCTTATCAGTTCTTGCCAAGATTAACAATTTTGGACACTAGCGAAAAAACAATTAACTATAACGAGAATAAATTAAATCCAATTTCTGCAACTACAGAAATCTACCGAGGTAATGATAAATATTTCTCTCTAGATAAGATGGCTACAGGCATTATAAGTGGCACAAAAATGAAACCTTACGCAGATATTAAAAAACGTGGATCTGTGATTGTGCGCTATCAAGATGAAAACGGCACAAGCCTCGCTCCTGAAGTTTTGTTAGCGAATAAAGTTCAAGTGGGTACAGACTATACTGCTGAAGAAAAGCAATTTGAAGGATTCGAAAAAGCGGGACTGCTTAAAAACTCATCGCCTAAAACTGGAAAAGTTGAAGAAGGCGTAAAGTTTATAAAAAGAAAAGCATTCCTGCACCTGAAAAACCTTTGAACCCAGTAAAAGAAGAGAAGAAGCCAAAAGAAAATATTAGTGCACCAAACACAGGTTTCGAAAATAATTTTGTTAAGAATTTACTTTTCATGAGTGGTGCTGCACTTTCTGTAATTTCTATAATTGTTGTTAGAAAAAACTATTAAATAGAATAAATAAGATAAAAGACCTCTTTCGTTAAAATTTAAGAGGTCTTTTATTGTTGTTGCCATGATCTATTAAGCTAAACTCTTTTCGATAAAGGCGATGATTCTTACATCGCGAGATTCTAACTCACTTTCTTCATTGATTTCATTTACGCCGAACAGTTCTTCTGCGCCTTCACCAAATTTTGCATGCAAAGTTTTGATCCAATTTCCATTTGCAAGCTTTTTTAGGCTAACATTTTCACTAAAGCTCACACCACGAAAGAAGTTTTTTTCGTTGGGAAGTTCAATTTTTATTTCTTTATTATTTTTTTCAATTTTTAATTTAAAATTCTTTTTAAAAATTGGGTCAAAATATTCAATTACTTTTTTAATCTTTTTTTGTTTCATTTGATTCCTTTTTGTTTGTTGCTTTAAAACATAACTATAATAACATAAAAAAATAAAAAAGTCAATAGAAAAACCCCGCCATTTTGGCGAGGCGTGTTGACCACAAATTTAATTTGATTTTCCGTTGTGATAAAATTTGTGGTTTTTTGGCAAGAATTTGCGAATATCACCCCGGAGCCAAATCCTTGCATTTACATAATTTGGATTATTGCTTTCGGAGAATGAAATTCTTTTAACAGTATTGAACAACTGGCTTGTACTTAACGTATTGTTAATATCATAGTGATGTTTCTTTTCGAAAATATCACTGTTAACAAGTATCTCGATAGTATAGCTTTTGCCAATAGAACACGTTGCTAGAGCATTTTCAATATCTTGATTGCTTAGTCTTGCGAAGAACTCTCTAATTTTTAATGATAGCTCATCGTGATAAGCTGGAGCAGAAACTTCACGAGAATTTTGAATAAGCGCGGCGTTGTTTGTTAAAAGTGTTGTGGTAGCCATAGGTATTCCTCCTTAAATTGCGTCCCTTTAAAGGGAAAGTGTTATAATATAGATTATAACACTTTTAAAAATAAAAGTCAATTAAAAAGCCCCAAATTTAAATTGGAGCTTTAAGGTTAAAAATCCAGTCCAGTTACTTTTACATACAGGTTATACCCCTGTTTGCGAGCCTCGCTATTAGCATGGGGCCTTCTAAAACCAGCAATATTTTTAAACAATTTTGGGTATTGCTTTAAGTATTTGCGCAAATGTGTCATATGCATGTGCTCTGGTAGAGCAGTGGGGATCTCTATCGTTCCATTAATACGAATTCTCTCGCAAAGGTCTTCGTATTCATTTTTCGAAAGTTTTTTAAGATATTTTTTAATTTCTTCCAATATTGCTTCGTAATAGAGTTCGGACTTGCCATTTGATTTTGGTTTATCAGATTCCAAAATCAATTTTGGTTCTATTAGAAATATGATTTGTTCTACGCCATTTTTTTCGGCTTCATATTCTTCAAAAATATGAAACTTACTATTAACAGCTCTTCGAACCTCAATAAATTTATCATTTCCATAACCCATTTCGATTGCTTCTTTTTTTGGAATACTAATTCTTGTAGAATACTTCCTCCAATAATCATAGTAATTAAATGGAATTGGTTGTCGTTCGGTCGATTGACCGAGTTCTTCTATAATATACCTAATAATTTTATATAGGATTATTGTATATTCTTCTTCAAGCTTTTTCAGCTTTTCTTCGCTTTGTAGAGGCCCAACGAGTTTACTTCTTTCCATGAAAACTTCCTCCTAGATTTTTTTCTGCACAGTTTTTGAAAGAACTAATACTTACATATTATATAATTTTATATTAATAAAGTCAAGTTAAAAAGGGGTTATTTTTTTGCCGAAACTGTAGTATAATTGTTCTATGTTAGATATTAGATTTATTCGTGAAAATGCCGAGCGTGTGCAAAAAGATGCGTTGAATAAAGGTTATAAAAATGCTGATGTTCAAGCTGTGATTTCGCTCGACGACGAAAGAAAAGCTCTTACAGCTCAAATTGACGAACTTCGAACTCGCCGTAACCAAATTGCGGCCTCAATGAAAAACTCTGGTGGAAAGCCAAGTGATGAACAAATTGCAGAAGGTAAGAAAATCAAAGAGGAGCTTGCCGAGCTTGAAAAAACTTATCGCGAACTTGATGAAAAACTTTCGGATGCTTTAAATGGCATTCCAAATATTCTTCAAGCTGATGTACCGATTGGTGAGGAAGGCGAAGATGATTTGGTAAAAACTTGGGGCGAAGAACTTTTTGAAAGCCGTAAAGGTACTGAAGACCACTTAGATTTTGCAAACAAAAAAGGTTGGGTTGATTTTGAACGTGGCTCAAAGGTTGCGGGAACTAAATTCTATTTCTTGAAAGGCGATTTAGCGCTTCTTGAAAATGCTATTTATCAGTTTGCTCTGAATAAATTGATTGCCAAAGGCTTTAATTTTATGACTGTTCCGCATATGGTTAATGGTGAAGTTGCCACGGGAACTGGATTCGCGCCTCGTTCAAGCGAACAAAGTGATGAATATTTCATTGAAGGTGAGGATTTAAGTTTGATTGCAACTGCTGAAATGTCATTAACTGGTTTTCACGCTGGTGAAATTTTGAACGAAAAAGATTTGCCAATTTTTTACGCTGGATATTCTCCTTGTTATCGAAAAGAGGCGGGAGCTTACGGTAAGCACACACGCGGGCTTTTCCGTGTTCATCAATTCAATAAGCTTGAAATGTATGCTTATACTTTGCCAGAGCAGAGTGCTGAAATTCATGAAAAAATTTTGGCCATCGAAGAAGAAATTTATCAAGAGCTAGGTATTCCTTATCGTGTGATCAATATTGCCAGTGGTGATTTGGGTGCGCCAGCTTCGAAGAAGTATGACATTGAGTATTGGAGCCCAGTTGATGGCAACTATCGTGAAATTACGAGCTGTTCGAACTGTACAGATTATCAGGCACGAAATTTGAATATTCGCGTGCGTCGCGAAAATGGTGAACTGCAAGTTGTTCACACTTTGAATGGTACAGCTGTTTCACTTGCGCGATGTTTGGTGGCGGCAATTGAGAATTTTCAAGATGGGGAAGATCTTGTTTTACCGAAAGTTCTTCAACCATATATGAATAATCGCGAACGAATCTAAAAAATAAAATAAGCACTAAATGTAGCGTTTTGTAAATTTTACAACACTAAATGTAGTGCTTTTTAATTTACTTATGTTATAATATGAAATATAAATAAATTAAGAAAGAAGGTGGCTAATATGCCAGTACTTTTCATAACAAATAATTGTCCAGCCTGCAATATGACTAAAAAGTTATTGAGCGACGCGGGTGTTTTAGAAAAATTCATTATTTATAATGTGAATGATGACCCTGACGGCTCTATAGCAGGAATGACTAATGAGTTGAAACAGAGCTATGGTCTATCTGGCGCTCCGTTTCTAGATCCAAGAGATTTAGGTCTCGAACCTTTTGTTGGGTTTAATACCGATAAAATCAAGGAAGTTATAAACGTAGTCTTGGGCAGTTAATACAGAGCTCGCAATAAAGGCGGGCTTTTTTTCTTGACAAAATAAAATGATTATGCTAGTATAGAGCTATAAACTAACAAAAAAGGATTATATATGATCTCACAGATTGAAATTACAGGAAATAAATACGAAATTGACGAAACGACCAAAAAATACGCAGAAAAACACATCGGTAAATTAGATAAATACTTGCCACGACACGCTAAAAAATCAGCTTCAGCTCGCGTGGTAATTTCGCAAATCAATGGCACTCACGATAACAAATATGAAGTTGAAGCAATCATTGATGTGCCAGATAAAACTCTTGTTGCAAAAGACCAAAGTTCAAATGTTTTGGCAGCAATCGATATTGTTGAAGCTAAGCTTGACGGGCAAATTCGCCGTTACAAAACTGAGAAAAATCCACGCCTTGGCAAATCTGGAATTATGGCAAAATTCAAGCGTTCTCTAAAACGAGGCTAAAATTTTCGAAAAATATTAAAATCTCTGCAATTTTGTGGAGATTTTGCTTTTTAAATAAAATATGATATAATTAAGTTATTGCTATTTTAAAATTTTTGTGGGGGTGAAAAACATGAATAAACACATAAATAGGCAGCAAGAACTTTTACGTAAAGCACTTAATCGAAAATCGAAAAGTTTAGGTTTAGCTGCGATTGCGCGCGAAGTTGGCGAGGAGTCGACTGATTACAGAATTTCTTTTTATGCCAAAAAAAGGAATAAGATTGTTCCAGATATCGGCATTCAAATTAAGTTTTATCGAAGTGAAAACCCTCTTGGATCTGAGAAGCTGCGTGGTTATAATATAAATATTAAACTATGCGATGTTAAGATTGAAAGTGGTGACAACCTTCCAGATATGACGGTTGAAAAATGTCTTCAAAAATATCGTCATTTCGTAATTGAAGGGCAAGAACGATGGGTTGATGACCTTTTCAAAATAAAGGATATTGCAACGATTGATTATTGCAAACCTCTTGCAGATAAAGGTAATCCTGATGATATTATGTATATGAGCGAATTGCTTTTAGAAGTTATTCCTCAATTCTGCTATCAAGTCAATAAAGGAGACTTTAGCTATGAATGGTGAAATGATAACTATTAAGGAGATTTTCGAGAAATACGGTCGGAGATTTGCCTCTGTTTCTAAGAGTTCTGACGGTATCAACACGGTCGTAATTTATGAAATTATAACCGTTAAAGGCGAACTGCCGATTATTAAAATCAAGACCATTGATTTTAATTCGGCAAAGAAAGAATTGCTCATTTCGAATGACGATGATGAAGAAGATTGGGCTGAAGCTTTTGAATTATCGAATCTGGTTGATAATGACACCATTCTTCCGCTTTCAATATTATCGAATAATGCGGATGAAAAGACTAGAATTTCATCACAAAAAATTCGAGAACTAGGAGCAAAAATTTTCGAATACGAGAAAGCTTCAAAAAACCTTGAAGTGTTCACTAGAAAGTATGAGACACTAAGAGATGAAGTGATTGAAGCTTTTATCAGTGCTGCCGATACGGTTTTAAAATAAAAAGTCCCTTAAAGGGCTTTTTTTAATATTCAAATTATGGTAAAATATAAGATAGATTTTATACTGTTTTTAATGGAGAGGGAAATGTCTAAAAAAACTGCGAAGAAAAAAAATGTAATGGTAGAAGAAAACAAAGTTGATAAACTTTTAACTACTGTTTTTGGTGACCCGCAAAAGAAAGTTTTGCGCCGATTGCAACGAAAAGTTGATGAAATTAATAATCTAAGCGAAAAATACAAAAAAATGAGTGATGAAAAGCTCAAAGAAGCTTTTAAGAAGCTCAAAAAAAGCCTTTCGAAAAAAGATTTAGATGATATTTTGCCAGATGTTTTTGCGCTTGTACGTGAAGCTTCAACTCGTGTGCTTGGAATGCGGCACTTTGATGTTCAGTTGATTGGTGGAATGGTTTTGCATGAAGGAAAAGTTGCAGAAATGAAAACTGGTGAAGGTAAAACTTTAGTGGCAACTTTACCGGTTTCTCTGAACGCAATGGAAGGAAAAGGCGTTCATGTTGTAACTGTGAACGATTATCTTGCTCAACGCGATGCGTCTTGGATGGGAAATCTATATGATTTTCTTGGTCTTTCGGTTGGTGTAATTATCAATGAAGCAAGCTTTATTTTTGATCCAGAATATGACAATGAAGAGCATGAAGACGAAAATATGCGAAAGCTTCGCCCAGCAACTCGAAAAGAGGCTTATGCTGCAGATATCACCTATGGAACAAATAACGAATTTGGTTTCGATTATTTGCGTGACAACATGGTGAATGAAGTTGAACTTTTGCGCCAGCGTGAGCTTAACTTTGCGATCGTCGATGAGGTTGATTCTATTTTAATCGATGAAGCTCGAACTCCATTAATCATCTCTGCTCCTGCGGCTGAAAACCCAGAAAGCTATATTCAATTCGCGCAAGTTATTTCGCAACTTTCGAAAGAAGACTATGAAGTTGATGAAAAACGCCGAAGTGTAGCATTGACTGAATCTGGAATTGATAAAATTGAAAAACTTCTCAATATGAAGAATCTTTACACGCCAGAACATTCGCGTGCAGTTTACCATGTTGAGCAAGCTTTACGTGCTGAAACTCTCTTCAAACGCGACAAAGACTATGTTGTGACAAATGATGGTGAGGTGATTATTGTCGATGAGCACACTGGTCGTTTAATGAATGGTCGTCGATATAATGAAGGTTTACACCAAGCTATTGAAGCCAAAGAAAAAGTACCGGTTCTTCAAGAATCAATGACTTTAGCAACAATTTCGTTCCAGAATTTCTTCCGCCTTTATAATAAGCTTTCTGGTATGACTGGAACTGCTTTCACTGAGGCCGAAGAATTTCAGCAAATTTATTCTTTAGAAGTTGTGCAAATTCCTTCGAATAAACCAGTTATTCGTGATGATAAAGAAGACTTAATCTTTAAAACCGAAAAGGCAAAACTTAAAGCCGTTGCGGAAGCAATTAAAGAATATCATGCACAGGGTCGCCCAGTTTTGGTTGGCTCAGGTTCAATTGAAAAGAACGAGCAAATTGCGAAATATCTTGATCAAGAAGGAATTAAATATAACCTTTTGAACGCTAAAAATAATGAGCATGAGGCTTCAATTGTTGCTAAGGCTGGCGAAAAAGGCGCAATTACGCTCGCAACGAATATTGCTGGTCGTGGAACTGATATTAAGCTTGGTAAAGGTGTGAAAGAATTGGGCGGACTAGTTGTGATTGGTTCAGAGCGTCATGAATCTCGCCGAATTGATAATCAGTTCCGTGGTCGTGGTGGCCGTCAGGGAGACCCTGGTGAAACGCAATTTTATGTTTCAACTGAAGATGATTTGATGCGAATTTTCCAAGGTGAACGAATCGCAATGTTGATGGATAGACTTGGCGTGCCAGAAGATATGCCAATCCAGCATAAATCTGTTTCGAAAACTCTTGAAAACGCTCAAAAACGTGTTGAAGGCTTCAATTTTGATACGCGTAAAAATGTTGTTCAATACGACAACGTAATTAACCGTCACCGAAAAGTTGTATACACAATGCGTCGAAAAATTCTTGAAGGCGAAGATATTACAGATGAAATCAAGGCTTTGTTTATTTCTAAAGCAGAAGAACTTGCCGAACTTCCTTCGAAAAATAACGAAAAGTTTGTTTCGAATTTTATTGAAATCTTCCCAATTGAAGAAGAGAAAGTTGAAGCACTTGGTCGAATTTCGAACGATAAAAAACGTATCAAATTAGCAAAACATATTGCCGAAGAACTTTACCAAGATAAAGAATACGAAATTGGTAAAGAAGCGTTCCAAAAAGTTGAACGTGAAGTTTATATGCAAATTCTTGATACGCTTTGGATGAATCATCTTGAAAATATGAATTTCTTGCGTGAGGGAATTCATTGGCGAAGCGTTGGTCAGCGTGATCCATTGGTTGAATATCGTGCTGAATCACAAAAATTGTTTGATGGTTTGCAAAATACTTTGCGCGATGAAACGATTCGAATTTTAACTCGAATTACACCGAATGATGCTGCCGTTCGCCAAGAAGAAGATCATGATACTGAGCTCACTCGCCTTGCTGAAAATTCAGTTGAGAAGGGTGTTAATGAAGTTCAATCTGGTGAAAAAAACCGAGATGAAGACTTTTCGAAAGCTAAAAAGGCGTCTTCGAAAAATAGTGAAAATGCCAAGAAAAATAACGCACGGAAAGCCAAAAAAGCTCAACGTCAAAACAAGAAGAAGGGTCGTAAATAAATGCGGCACACCGTTGAAGAAGTTCGCCTAAAAAATGGCGTACGCGGCCTTCTTGTAAATGTTCCAGATGCAACGGTGATGAGTTTTCAATTTCAGTTTCGGGCTGGTTCGCGTTATACGAAAAGTCCAAAAATTTATGAAACCGCTCATATTATGGAACATATGGCTTTTGGTGCGAATGCAAAATTTGCCAGTGAACATGAATTTGAAGCTGAATTCACTAAAAATGGCGCCTATCACAACGCTTCCACTTCAGATATGAGTATGAACTATGTGGCAGATTGTGCCGATTTTGAGTGGGATAGGATTTTTGAACTTCAACTCCTGTCAATTAGTCAGCCTAAATTTAATGAATTTGAGTTCAAAGCTGAAAAGGGAAACGTTCGAAATGAGCTTACAGGCTATTTGAATAATAATGCGCGCCTTCTTTGGCCAAAAATTCAACAGGAATTTGGTGAAAAGGTTTTAACTTATGAAGAGCGCCTTAAAACGATTGATAATATCACGCTTGAAGATATTTGCGAGCATCATAAACGCACACACACAACCGATAACCTGCGTTTTGTGATTGCTGGAAAAATCACACCAACTCGCAAAAATAAAATTCTTGAAGGCTTTGAAAATTTACCGCTTGAAAGAGGCGAGCGTTTCGAAATCATCACTGACGAAATGAAAAAACCAAAAGAGCCAATTTTTATTCATCGCCCAGATTTAAAAAATATAAGTTTTGGTATTTCACTTTTGCTTCCGCGAAAACTTACAACATCTGAAATGGATGCAATGCACGCTTTGAATCATATTTTAACTGGCACAATGCACGCTCGAATCCTTGGCCAAGCTCGCAAACGTGGTTTAACTTATGGTATTTATTCTGGTGCTTCACGTGGCCCAAAAGATTCTTCTTGGGATTTCGAAGGGCAGACTAATTATGGAACCGCTAAAGAGCTTTTTGAGCTAATTGTTTCAGAGCTCAAAAAGGTTCTAAATGAAGAAATTACTGAAGAAGAGCTTGACGCTATGAAGAGCTATTCTCTTGGCTCGTTTCAAATGGGCGGGCAAACGGTAGCTTCAACGGCAGGATTTTATGCTTCTCGATATTTTTGGGATGGACATCTTCGAGATTATAAATCTCAGCCAAAATTTATTAAGCAGATTTCTCGCGAGCAAATTTTTAAAGTTGCGAAAGAATTTATTGATGCAAATACTTGGATTTTAGGTGCAGTTTCTGGCGGTGAAAAATCACAAATTCAAGAGTTGAACCAGGAATTTTCTAAAATATTCGAAAAATAATCGCTTCAAGGCGGTTATTTTTTATACTTAAAATGTGCTATAATGGTTTTATATGGATTTTGATGAATTCGAAGAGTTGTTAAATTTTGAAATAAAAAAACCTCAACCGCACGAGGTAATTTATAGCGTTTCAGATTTTATTGCAACTAGCAATGATATTTTCGAAAAGAGTTTTCCGAGTGTTCTGATTGAAGGTGAAATTTCAAGCTTTAAGGTGAATCACAACAAGTTCGTTTTTTTTGATTTGAAAGATGAAGACTCGGTTCTTGGTTGCTTTATGATGGTTTGGCAAATGCGATTTCCGCTCGAAGATGGAATGAAAGTTGTTGTGCAAGCAAAGCCAAAACTCACAAATTGGGGAAAATTCAGCCTAACAATTGAGAAAATCATACCAAAAGGTGAAGGGAGCCTCAAAAAATCTTTCGAAATTTTAAAGGAAAAGTTAACAAAAGAGGGTTTATTTGATGAAAACCGTAAACGTGAAATTCCGCGAAATCCTCAAAAAATTGCAGTGATTTCAAGTGTTCAAGCGGCGGGTTATGCTGACTTTATTAAGATTATTAACGAACGTTGGGGCGGGTTAGAAATTACTGTTGCGCATACGCAGGTGCAGGGAATTTCTGCGAGCGACCAGATTATTCGAGCAATTGATTTTTTTAATTCGCAAAGTGAATTACCAGATGTGATTACTATTATTCGTGGTGGTGGAAGTGCCGATGATTTAGCGGTTTTTAATGATGAAAAATTAGTTCGTGAGATTGCTGCTTCTCGCGTACCAATTATTACAGGAATTGGCCACGAAATTGACGAAAGTTTATGTGATTTAGCAGCAGATTTTGCGGCTTCAACACCGAGTAATGTTGCGCAATTTTTAACACCGAATAAATTTGACGAAATGAGATTTTTATGTTCAAAAATTTTGCACACAAACGATTTTATTCTTTCGAAGATTGATGAATTAAAAATTGAAAACCATCAAAAGATTTATAAAATTAAAGATTTAATTTTGAATAATATTTTTGAACAGCAAAGAGAAATTCAAGCTAAAAAGCGAATTTTGGAAAGCTATAATCCGCAAAACATACTTTCAAAAGGCTATGCTTTAGTAAGTGGAAAATTGATGGCTGGTGAAGAAATTGCGATTCAAACAATTGATAAAAAAATAACGGCGGAGGTAAAAAATGTCGAACGAAATTAGTAAAAAAATGGCTGAAATTGATGAGATTCTAATAAAAATTGAAAGTGGCGAAATCCCTCTTGAAGAGGTTTTTGAAAAATATAAAGAAGCGATTTCGAAAGCCGAAAAACTCGAGGAAGAACTTGATTCGCTTAAAAATGAAATTCAAATTTTGAGTAAAAATTTTGCACAAGAAGAATAAAATCTCGCCGTAGCGAGATTGAAGCTTCGAAAGAATTTCAGCATTTTTTATGATTTTAGCCAAGAAAATCCCCGCAGTTTGTTGCGGGGGAGTGAAATGTACTGCCTACCAAATAATCATATTTTTAAGCTCTTCGCTCAAATCAAGATCTACCTCTCTGAAAAAATATGAGCCATATTCCTCATCTTGAGGATTCGTATTTTTACAATAAAGTGAAATACTTAGTTCGATTCCTGCTTTATTGCACTCATCCTTTAAGATGAGCAAGTTCCCGAGTTTGTCTTTTTCCTTATCTGCAAAGATAAGAAGCTTGTCTCCCGCATGTCTCTCAAGAAATTTCTTAATCAACATACGAGACGTTTTTTCTTCTGCTGGATTATAGGAAAGAACAAATCCTTTAATATGCGGATGACTTTTTTCAAACATTGATTTGGTTAAGGCGATTGATACTAGTGCCATTTTGGCACCTCCTTTTTATTTTTTAGCTTTCTAAAAAGCTATAACTAATATTATAGCATAAAAGCTTTTAAAAGTCAATTTGAATAATAATGGCGATGTATGATATAATAGTGTTATGTTTGATACAGATGAATTTAAATTAAAAATGACTGAAGCCGTTGAGCATTTTAAGGGTGAAATGAAGAAGGTTCGAACAGGCCGAGCGCATCCTTCAATGCTTGATAGCGTTATGGTTGAAGTTTATGGTACAAAAATGCCATTAAACCAAGTTTCGAATATGACTGCACCAGAGGCGGGGATGATCTTAATTACGCCATTTGACGCGAATAATATTTCAGCAATTTCGGCTGCGATTCGTAACGATCAAAGCCTTGGATTCAATCCAAGCGATGACGGCCGAGTTGTTCGAGTGCCAGTTCCGCCACTAACGGAGGAGCGTCGTAAGCAAATCGTAAAACAAACTTCAGAAAAAGTTGAAGGCGCAAAAATTACGCTTCGAAATATTCGCCAAGATGCTTTAAAACATGCCAAAAAACTTAAAGATGAAAAATCTTTAACTGAAGACGATTTAAAGCGAATTGAAAAAGAAATTGACGCTGAAATTAAAGATTTTAGCGCACAAATTGATATAATTTTTAAAGAAAAAGAGAAAGAAATTCTCACAATTTAAATTATTTTTTGCTGGCGCTTTAAAAACGTCGGCAAAAGCTAATTTAAAGAATTTCGAAAGGGCAGGATGGAGATTTTGAATTTAATTTTTGGTATAATTATTGGTCTAATTTCACTAACTTTTTTGGTTGCAATACATGAGCTTGGCCATGCGCTTGCGGCTAAGAAAAACGGTGTAAAACTTAAAGAGTATGCAATCGGTTTTCCGCCAAGAATTAAAAGTTTTAGAGCAAAAACTAACAAAATCCTACCAAAAAGTACAAAAATTTCAATCGGTGCAATTCCGCTGGGCGGTTTTGTTCGGTTGAAAGGGGAACACGATTCAGATTCGAAAAAAGGTGATTATGGTGCGGCAAGTTTTTGGGCAAAAACTCAAATTTTATTTGCCGGTGTCGCAATGAATTGGCTAGTTGCTTTTGTTATTTTTACGATTTTGTCGATTTTTGGAATGCCAAAGTTAATTTCGAATCAGTTTTATTTAGGTTCTGATGTTAGAATTTCTGGTGGTGGTGCGCAGGTTTCACAGATTTCGAATGATTCGCCTGCACAAAAAGCTGGTTTGCAAAAAAAAGACATAATTTTGGAATTTAATGGTGAAAAAGTTGATAATTCTGCCACCGTTAAAGAAGATTTGCGTAGCAATGCTGGCAAAAGTGTGAATTTAAAAATTCAGCGTGGCGATCATTTTTTCTCAAAAGATATTAAATTAAATAAAAATAATAAGAATGGTTTTTTGGGTGCATTTTTAACTGATGGAATGCAAAAAATTCATGCAACTTGGAGTGCACCGATTGTTGGGCTTGGCACAACAATTCAATTTACGGGCGAAACTTTTAAAGGTGTTGGCGAACTTTTTATGAACTTTTTTGGCGGAGTTTTTGAAAAGATAGTTCCAAATCCGCAATCGCAGCAGAAAGCAAATTCTCAACTTTCAAAAGCAGGTGAAAGTGTTTCTGGGCCAATTTTAGTGATTGGTGGAATCTTCCCAAACATCATCTCAATGGGGCTTGATATGATCTTGATGTTGACTGCAATTATTTCAATTAGTTTAGCGTGTATGAATGTTCTACCAATTCCTGCACTTGATGGCGGTCGTTGGCTAATGACTTTTATTTTTCGAATTTTGCTCAAAAAGCCACTTTCAAAAGAGACTGAAGAAAATATCAACGGCTGGAGTTTTATGTTTTTGATGGGGCTTTCACTTTTAATTATTTTTTTAGATTTTACAAAGATTTTTAGAGGTTAAAAATGAAGAATAAATTTAAAAATATATTTTTAAAACTTCAAAAAAAGAATGAAGAAATGCTTTCGAAAAAACCTTTAAAAATTATTTTTTGGATAATTCTGCCGATTTTATCATATTTTGCGGCAAGTTATTTTGCAGCTGTAATAATTCGGCTTTCTCTCACTTTAATTTTTTGGAATAATGATGCGGGCTATCGAAATGCGGCTTCGAACACGATTACTACTACAATTTATTCAGCGTTATTTCTTGGATTAATGCTTGCGATGGTATATTTCATCCCGACCAAACTTCTCAAGCAGAAGATTTCGAAAGATGATATCGCTTTAAAGGGTGTAATTACTTGGCAAGATTTAGGTTTGGCAATTTTAGGCTTTGTAGCCTCGATGATTGTTTCTGGCGTTTTGTTAGAATTTTTGCCGAATATTCTTAATTTTGATAAATTGCAAGTTCAAGATTTAGCTTTTCAACGCAGCGGAATGATTCATTCTTGGCAATTTTTGCTAGCTTTTATTTCAATTGTTATTATTGCACCGTTTTTTGAAGAATTGATTTTTCGCGGAATAATTTATGGCCAACTTCGAAAAGTGAATGTTCCGCTAGCGATTTTTATAACGAGTTTACTTTTTGGATTTGTGCATTTTCAAATGAATGTTGGTGTAACGGTATTTGTGATGAGCGTTGTGATGTGCTTTATTCGCGAAAAATGGACGCAAACAATTTGGTCGGGGATTGTAATTCATATGATTAAAAATGGGATTGCTTTCTTTCTGCTTTATGTTTTGAAAACTATTCAATTCTTTCAAGCTTAGCGTTGACTTAAATTTAAAACTTTGATATAATTATAAGACTTATTTAGAGGATTTTTATTTTATGAAACAAGAATTTAATATTACAAAAATAGGAAAAAAAGAACTTGAAGCTGAACTGGAGCTTTTGATTTCGCAACGTAAAGAAATTTCAGAAGAAGTTGCTACCGCACGTGATTTTGGTGATTTGCGTGAAAATTCAGAATATGATGCTGCTCGCAAAAAACAAGCTTTAGCAGAATCTCGAATTATGGAAATTGAAAACATTTTGCAAAATGCTGTGATTATTGGCGGTGGTGAAAAGGGTGTTGTGTCTCTCGGTAATCAAGTTAGTTTAAAAAACCTAGAAAACGGTAAAGAAGTGAAATATAAAATGGTTGGTGCGGTTGAGGCAAACCCCCTTGAGGGTAAGATTTCGAATGAATCACCAATCGGTCAACAGATTATGGGCAAAAAGCTCGGCGAAGAAGTAGATATTACGACACCAAAAGGTGTAATCAAATACGAAATTACAGAAATTAACTAATTTTTAAAGCTCGGTTGGCCGATTCAGCCGAGTTTTATTTTTCGAAAAGGAGATTTTATGCGATTATCAAAATTATATACAAAAACAAGTAAAACGGTTCCATCTGGTGAAGAAGCTAAGAACGCGCAACTTTTAATTAAAGCCGGATTTGTTCATAAAGAAATGGCGGGTGCTTACGACTACTTACCACTTGGGTTTAAGGTACTAGAAAATATTAAAAAAATCGTGCGCGAAGAGCTTGAAAAAATTGATGCAAATGAGATTTTAATGACAACGCTTCAACGCCGTGAAGTTTGGGAGCGTACAACTCGCTGGAGCGATGATGTCGTTGATGTTTGGTTTAAAACCAATCTGAAAGATAAGACAGAGGTTGGATTAGGTTGGAGCCATGAAGAGCCAATTGTTGAAATGCTCAAAAATCATATTCAATCTTATAAAGATTTGCCAGTTTCGGTTTTTCAATTTCAAAATAAAATGCGAAATGAGCTCCGTGCGAAAAGTGGAATCATGCGCGGTCGCGAATTTTTGATGAAAGATTTGTATTCAATTCATGAGACTAAAGAAGATTTGGAAGCATATTACGCCAAAGTTTCAAAAGCATATGAACGAATTTTCGAACGCCTCGGTTTAGGCAAAGATACTTTTGTGACATTTGCTAGTGGCGGAGCATTTACAAAATTTAGCCACGAATTTCAAACAATTTGCGATGCTGGTGAAGATTATGTTTATTTGAAGCGCGACGGCGAAAAAACTCTCGCTTTTAACGAAGAAATTTTAGACCAAGCAATTGAAGCTGGCGAAATTAGCTCAAAAGAAGGATTAGAAAAGGTTAAAACGGCAGAAGTCGGAAATATCTTTAACTTTGGCACGCAAAAAACTGATGAAATGGGGCTTTATTTTACCGACAGAAATGGTGAACGAAAATCAGCTTGGATGGGATCTTATGGAATTGGGATTACTCGTGTAATGGGCGTTATTGCTGAAAAATTTAGTGATGAAAAAGGTTTAATTTGGCCAGAAAATATTGCTCCAGCAAAAATTTACCTTGTGCAAATTGGTGAAAAATCGCAAGAATTAGCAGAAGAAATCTATGATGAATTTTCGAAAAAGGGAATTGAGGTTCTGTTTGATGACCGCAATCTTCGCCCAGGCCAAAAATTTGCCGACGCCGAATTAATGGGCATTCCGTATCGGTTGACAATTTCTGATCGTTTGCTTGAAAGCGGAAAATTTGAAGTTGCAACGCGTGCAAATGGTGAAGTTGAACTGCTCTCAAGAGAAGAACTTTTTGAAAAATTTGTAAAATAATCTCAGCTCTTGAAAAAAACAAGTATAAGCATTATAATTGATGTATGAAAATTATTGCTTATAGTGTACGAAAAGATGAGCTCCAATATTTCGAAAAATTCGCGGAGCAGTTTGGTATTGAATATGCTACAACTCCAAAAGATTTAAACGCCGAAACCGTAAAACTGGCTGAAGGTTTTGATGCAGTTTCATCTTATACTTCAAGTGAAGAACTCAACGATGTCTGGGAAACTCTTTCGAAGATGGGAATTTCTTATTTTACCGTTCGAACGGCTGGGTTTGATGGAATTGATCTTGAAAAGGCTAAAAGTTTCGGTATTAAAATTTCGAACGTACCACAATATTCGCCAAGC
>CAUUHI010000005.1:0-13930 GCA_963544935.1 uncultured Saccharimonas sp. (SeqCode)
AGACATTTTTTGGGCGAAGGCGACCAATGCCAGATATAAAATCTAGTAATTTTATGATTCGCGAGATGGCAAAGCGAGCAGCACAGAATATGCCAATTCAAGGTACTGAGGCAGATTTAATGAAGCGAGCGATGTTGGCTGTTGATGAAAAAATTGTAAAAGCTGGGCTTGGTGAGCAAATTTTGCAAATTCATGATTCAATTTTAGTAGAAGTTCCAGCTGAAAATGCTAAAAAAGTGGCAGAAATTTTAAAGCAACAAATGGAGAACGTGGCTCCAGAATTGAATGTTAAATTAAAGGTTGAAGTTTCTATTGGTAAAGATTGGTTAAATATGTAATAAATATATTGTAATATAGGTTTTTGTGATGCAGTCTTGATTTTTAAAACGCTTTTGTTTATAATTGTTTTAGGAAATATTTTTAAGGTGGAGGGACTTAGATAATGAAACATAAAATATTATTTGGCGTAGTTTTAGCTATTGCTGTTTTGAGCGCAGGGCTAAACGTGGTGCAAGTAATTAAAAATAAAAATGATATTGCCGCAATGAAAAACCCTGTCGGTTCGGTTTGTGGGGATGATATTATTAATAAATATAACAATATTAAAGGTAGAAAAGAAGAATATACTAAAAATGCAAAAACTTTAGGCGATGAGATTTCGAAAAAAGCAGGAAACGAGAAAGATTCCAACTGTGTTATGATGCGGCTTTTTATTGGAACGGAAAATCAGGAACAAACATTTAAAAATCTTGAAGAAATGATTAATAAGGGTCAAAACCCAAGTTTAAAAATTAATGGTGTTAGCTATATTGAGTATATTAAGCCTGCAAGCTTAAAATATGAAGATGCTGGAGATTTATTCTAAATGAAAAAGCTTAATATTTTATTTTTTGCTGTTTTGTTTTCTTTTGTATTTAATTCTGTATTTTTTCAAAAGAATACAAACGCTGCATCTGATGAAATCCCAGAAAATGTTGCTAAGAGGCTTATAGATTCTTGCAATTCGAATGACACATGGATTAAAGAAAAGAACTATGATGGGACTGAAGAAAAATTTAGCCCATACCCGCCTGGTATTAGATCATTAACAGGAAACTGGATATCTGCTGATCCTGAAGGTAAGAAACTTATCAGTTCTATTTATGAAAAACATGAGTTCCAAGTAAGTAAAGAGAATAGAAGTTTCTATCTTAATATTGCTGCAATTGCATGTCATAGTCGAGCTCGAGCTTCTGCTACAAATATTAGGATTATGAAAGAACTGGATTATAATAAACTTGAAACAAATGGCCCTGTTACTTTTGGCGATAGAACTCAAGGAGCTGTTCATGATTTTATTTTGGAAGCTAAAAAATATGGTCGTATTGCTCCTCCTACCAAAATAACTATTAAAGAATCTGAAATAGATAAACTTTCGGACGGAGATTACATACATTTTAAGGTGTGGCAGTGTTGGCGTCAGTATGGTCGTGGAAATTATGGCTGGGAAGATGATGTTTTCAATCAATATCCGGGACATTGCTATGATCATAAAGTTACCATAAGAGTCAAAGCTCCAGTTAAATTTAATGTTGAAGGAGATACTAAGGCTGCAGTTTTAAATTCTAACCAGAGAATTAGCTCAAACGACTCAAGATTTAAGAGTAATGGCCGCTACAATCCTCAGACTGCTAAAGTTGGCCAATGGGTTTCTTTTAGGCACAAAGTTACTGGTAAGGATTTTAATAGAAAAAGCGTTAACGGTAGTGGTCAATATCAAACTTTCAGAAATGATGGACATGGTGATTATTCGGTAAATAGCAACTATAATTTTAGATGGAATAAAGACTCGTGGAATAGTAGGCCCACAATAATTAATCAAGGTAATATTTGGGATACGATTAATGCAGTAGGTACCGACAGGGAGATTTTTAGGGTGACCAGAGATATGGCCGGAAAGACAATATGTTCAAAAATGTCATATGGAGTTGCTGCTGGAAATATTGATAATACTAATAGATATAATAAAACCACTAATGATGCGTGTGTCTATGTTCCTTATGATTTTGAAATAACACCTTGTGTTAAAATTGATAAAATTCGAAACTGCTCTGGTGGTGATTTAGATGTTCCTACTAATGGTAAAGTACCAAACAACCCTAATGATGGCGAAGAGATTAATATTCCAGGAGGTGGAACTGAAACTTCATCAATAAGATATAAAATTACAACTTGGCGCGTTCCTTCAGATAAAGAGAGTTTTGTAACCCAAAATAATAGGAGAGATAATGCGAATAGTGATACTTGCTCACCTTCAAACTTTTATTATCAAGATTATCAAGGAATTGAAAAATGTCGTGTTGTTAAAGAAGGAACTGGAAAATTTAATAAAGATACTCGAGTTGCCGACTTTATACCTTCAATTGAAGATGGTGCCGAGGCGGGAACCCGTTATTGTGTGGCGCTTTCTATCTCGCCATATAAAATGAATTCAAATCAAAGTCAGGCTGAACAAGCCAAGCAGGAACGAGAAAATTTAGACTGGCGGCATAGTGCACCAATCTGTATTAAGCTAGTTAAGAAACCAAAAGTTCAATTCTGGGGAAATGGCGTCTATTCAAAATCGGGTATTCGAACAAGTTTATCTACAACTAAACAAGGAGTTCTTGGTTCTTGGGTTGAATATGAAGCACTCTCGAGTGTGAAAATTAAAGATTTTCGAACTGAATCTTCGCAAAGCACTCGAAAGTTGGCAATTGAGGATTATTCTTCAAAAAGTAGTTTTGGCCAAGGAAAATCAAGTATTAATTCATTAATTTCAAACATTTCTTCAAAATTTCCAAAAAAGAATTTCGAAGATGCAAATACAAAAGTTGAAGTTTATGGCGATGCGAACAAACAACTTGGTTCAATTTCGGCTGATAAGCAAACTCGAGTGATCTATGGTAAAAATATTCGAATTTCTGGCGATATCGTGAATGCTGATAGAGCCGTAAATAATGATTCGGATTTTCGCCAGATTATAATTATTGCTGACGGAGATATTACTATTGACCAAGGAGTAAAAAGAGTTGATGCGTGGTTGATTGCTCAAGGGGTAATAAATACTTGTGCGGTTAATGGTGTTCAGAATGCTAATGACGTTAATATGAAAAATTGTGACAATCAATTGCGTGTGCGTGGTGGAACAGTTTCGAAAGGGTTGCGATTGTGGCGAACTGCTGGTTCTGATGGAATTGCGAAAGATACGCTAGTTAATCCTGCTGAAATTTTTAACCAATCTGCAGATACCTACTTGTGGGCTCAGTCTCAATCTGGTAGTGCGGGTAAAATTGTTACAACTTATACTAAAGAACTTCCGGTGAGGTATTAAATATGACAAATAGAGAGTTTAAAAAAGGCGGTGTTTCAATCTTTATTGTTATTATGGTTAGTATTTTGGTCTCGATTATGTCTGCAAGCTTTTTGCGGATTATGCTTCGAGACCAAGAGCAGGCCAGTAAGCTAGATCTTTCACAGAGTGCTTATGATAGTGCTCAGGCGGGAGTTGAAGATGCTAAAAGATTTTTGCGAATTTATAAAGGTGCCTGCGGTGGTGCAGATGTTGGTAAGAAAGTTTTCGAAGGTAAGACATATGATTGCAGTGAAATGACAAAAGCAATTTTGTCTGGTAACTGTTATGTTTTAGCCACTGCTGGAATTGGTGCTAATGGTGGCGAAACTATAGTGCAAACCACAACAAGTTCTGGTGGAGGAAATACTGACCGAGATTTAAACCAAGCCTATACTTGTGTTAAAATTAAAACAGATACTTCTGACTTTTTGGGTCAAAGTAATGAGGGAACGCCCTCAGTTATTAACTTAAAAGGCGTTTCGAGCTTTAACCAGATTCGTGTTAAGTGGCATACCAAAAATAATATGGCGAATGATTCAAAAATATCATTAGATTCAATAAATAATCCTAATACTCGCCCTAATATTCTGAAAGATTGGCAAGCTCAAAATAGACCAGCCATATTGAAAATCCAATTATATGGTTATGTTCCTGGACGTAATCAAAATTCATCAACAAGTATGGATACACCTTATCCAGATGATGGAAATGGTGCTAGTGAAATGCTGTTTTATCCTGCTTCAGGCTTGGATTCTCGAGTTGTGAATAGTTCGAATCTATCAACTGTTCGTCGAGATGAAAATTCTGCACAGTCAACAAATGACTATACTTTTACAAAATGTTCAGATGATCTTGGGGCTGGCTCAAGTACCTATGCTTGCGAAATGGTAATAAATATTGGGCGAAACGTTTCTCCAACTGATGTTTTATATGCTCGATTAACACCTTTAATGAATAATGCTGAATTTAAAATTGAGCTTATGAATAATGGCAATATTGTAGATTTTAAGGGTATTCAACCGAAAGTTGACTCAACTGGTCGAGCGAATAATCAGTTTAGAAGAATTGAAAGTCGAATTGGATTCCATGATAGTAATTTCCCAGTTCCTTTATTTTCTGCTCAAACTGAAGGGGATGAGCCGATTTGTAAAGATTTCTCAACAACTAAAATTAAAAATAGTGGATTAAACTGTAAGATGTAATATAAAATAGCCTTTATAAAGGCTATTTTATTATATTTTTGAAATTATTATTTTGCGTATTCGATTGCGCGCGTTTCACGAATTATATTAACTTTAATTACGCCTGGATATTGCATTGTGCTTTCAATTTTATCTGCAATATCTCGTGCCATTTTTATTGCTGAAAGATCGTCGATAGATTCTGGTGAAACTATTACACGGATCTCTCTACCAGCCGAAATCGCATAAGCCTTATTTATGCCATTAAAGCTAGTTGCAACATTTTCAAGCTCACGCATTCTCTCTACAAAGTTTTCAGCGGAAGCATTTCGAGTTCCTGGTCGAGAAGCACTCATTGCATCAGTAATTTTAACAATAATTGCCTCGACTGTTGTAGCTTCAACGTCTTCATGATGTGCTGCAATTGCATTTACGACTCGGGGATCCATTCCGTATTTTTCGGCAAGTTCAGCACCTATTTGGGCGTGCTTTCCTTCAATCTTATGGGTTACGGCCTTTCCAATGTCGTGGAAGAGTGCAGCAGTTTTTGCAATTTTAACATTTGCGCCAATTTCTTCGGCAATTAAGCCTGCAACATTGGCCATTTCTGTTGAATGTTTTAAAACATTCTGGCCATAACTTGTTCGGAACTTTAATTCGCCAAGCAGTCGTAACATTTCATGTGGTAAGCCTGAAAGTCCGACTTCACGAGCAGCATCTTCGCCAGCACGATTAATCTCCTTATTTATTTCACGTTCAGCTTTTTCAACAACTTCTTCAATTCTTGCCGGATTGATTCGCCCGTCTTTCATTAAAAGCTCAAGTGAAAGTCGTGCAACTTGGCGGCGAACAGGGTCAAAACTTGAAAGAACAACCATTCCAGGGGTATCATCAACCAAGATATCTACACCAGTTTCGCGCTGAAGTGCTTGAATATTTCGACCTTCTTTGCCAATAATCCGACCTTTCATTTCATCATCGGGTAGTTTTAAAGCGGTAACCGTTCGTTCAGCCGTTACTTCGCTTGAAATTCGCTCCATTGCTGAAACCAAAATAGCCTGAGCTCGTTCTTCAGCATCTTCGGTTGCATTTTTTTGGAGCTTTGCAACTAGATTAACCATATCTTGAGCCATATTTCTTTCGGCAATTTTCATAATTTTTTCAGCCGCTTCTTTTTTTGAAAGCTTCGCAATTTTTTCAAGTTTTTCATCTTGCTTTTTGCGAATTTCTTTAATCTCATTTTTGAGTTTTTCAACTTCAAGTTCATTGTTTCGAAGTTTCTCGGTTCGTAGATCAATCTGATCAAGTTTTCGGTCGAGAGATTCTTCTCGTTCTGCAAGACGATTTTCAGTTTTTCGAATTTCTTTTCGCCGTTCTGATTCATCTTCGTTAGCCTTTTCGGTAATTTTTAAGGCTTTTTCATTTGCACGTTCTAAGATTTCAGCTGATTTTTTTCGGGCTTCAGCAATAATTTTATCTGAATTATTTTTTGCATTTGCAGTTTTCACTTTTTGATATGCAAAAGCGCTACCGCCGCCAAACAAAACGCCAAGCGTAGCTATAATTATTTCCATATTGTTCCTTTCATCAAAAATTAAATAAAAATTCAACGGCTAATGCCTTATTTAATTATAGCATAAAAAACGAGAAAAGGGCAGAATTTTGGCGCAATTTAAAAAGCCCCGAAGGGCTAATTTTTATGTCAGCTTGAAATTTAGATTTTTCAGCTTCTTTTCTAGCGACTCCAGCTCTGATTTTTTAGAGTCGTGTTCGTTTAATTCTTGTGAAGTGATGACTTTACCATCTTCGACTTTTTGATTGAAGTTATTCAACCATTCTTCCAGTTCTTTAATTTTATCTAGAATCTGCTGTCTTTCTTTCAGCCCTTTTTCTAGTTGTTCTAGTATCTCTGGAGCCTCATTGCTGATATCTATAAATTTATAGCCCAGCATTTGGTTGTAATATCTTTCTGAAGTACATGGATCAAGGTCGAAAGACTTGTCCATCATTGAATAGCGATTATTCAAGATCTCTGAAATTTCATCCACTGAGGTTATTTGTTGTACAGTACGATCTTGTTTGTCCAGAATTAATACCGCGCCATTTTCTAGCAGTATGGCAATACCTTTAAAGATAACTTTCTCGATCTCTTTGGTATCGAAACACATATTAGCTTCTTTAGACACTGGCTCAAATTTTTTGCAGGCAAAACTAAAGGGGTCTATTTCTCCTACGTTTTTCGTGAATTCACCACGGCTATAAATGGCGATTGTGAGATCGGTGATTGGATGTAGCTGAAACTCTCCAAATGGGCATTTTATTTTATGCCCATGTTCTACACATTCGCTGTATAGCGACTTGGAGATGTCTTTAATATCGCTTAAGGATATATTTTTATTCATGAAAGGTTCCTCCTATTGGACTTGATAATATAATTATAACATATAATATAAAAAAGTGGTAGGGAAAATATGTATATGAAAGTTTATAGAGTTTTTTGAAGAATTAATCCTGCTTTGTTTTTTTGGCGAGTTCGGTTGGTGCGAGCTTGTAAAAATTTGCAGATTTGTGTATAATTTAATTATGTTTATGTCTTTTTTAACTTGGTGGTATGGGAAAGGGCTGGCTTGGCGTGCTGAGAAGATTTTAGATGGAATCGAACGCTCGATTGATACTTTTTCGCTTGGTCTTTTAATAAAAACTTGGTTTGCACCTTTTCGACAAATTGATGCCTTGGGTGTTTCGAACGCTTCAGTTGAAGTTCGAATCAAGAAGTTTTTTGACAAGCTTTTTTCTCGGTTTATTGGTGCTTTTTTGCGAACAATAATAATGATAATTGGTATATTTTTTATTAGCTTTAAAGCAATTTGGGGTCTAATAATGCTAATTTTGTGGTTGATTTCACCAGTTTTACCAATTATTCTTGCTGTAATTTTTACAACTGGTTGGACACCGAAAATTATTCCAAAAATCAAGGATGATTTTAAAAATTGGCAAAAAAATGCCCCATCAAAAGAAGTTAAACCAAATAAAACAAAAAGGAGTTGGTTCTTATGATTTTTGATTACAATAATTTGCGCGCAAAAAAATCCCGTTTAATGAACGGGCTTAGGGGATTTTTATTTCTACTTAAGATTTTGAAAATTGTTGGAATTTTGAGTGGATTTTGTTTAATTTTAATGGATTCGGCTCTTGGCTGGTTAATTTTAGCATTTTCATCAATAATTACAATTTTAGTTCATTGGTGGAACGGAGAGCTTCATAGATTGGAGCCATCAAAAGATTTAAAAATTGAAGGGCAACTAGCTAGTAATATTTTAGGGAAACTTTCGAAAAATCCAACAAGCGAGCAGATCGCAAAAGTGGTTTTGGAAAGTTCTGGTGGAAAGTTCATTATTTCACGTTTTGGGCTTGGAAAAACTACGATTGAGAGTTTGGTTCAGATTCCACAAAGTTCACCTGAAAATATTTTTCAAACCGCACTGCAAATTCAGCAAAAGTTAAAAACTAAAACTGTTTCTGGTTCGGTCTTAACTCTTGCGATAATTCGAAATTTTCCAAATTACGAAACGCTTCTTGCGCAGTTTTATCTTGACTTTGAAGATTTAGAACGTGGTGTTCTGTGGCATGATCATATTTTTTCGCTAATAAGTCAATCTAAAATTCCAATGAAAACTGGTGGAATTGCCCGTGATTGGTCGTTTGGTTATACTCCAACCTTGAATCGTTTTGGAATGAATATTACAAATCAGGTTTCGAACAATATTTTAATGTCTTCAAATTTAGAGCAACATAAAGATTTAGTTTTGAAAATGGTTGAACAATTCAGTGGTAATGGAAAGCAGAATGTTGCCCTGATTGGTGCTGATGGCGTTGGCAAAACTACTGTTGTGAATTCTTTTGCTGCAAAAATTGCAAATGGTAGTGAGAAAGGTTGTTTCTCTTGATGCTGCATCTTTGATTGCGGCAGCGCCAGGGCGAGGTGAAATAGAAAATTTACTGAATTATGTTTTGAACGAAGCTTATGCTGCTAAAAATATAATTATTTGTCTTGATAACGCCCAGCTATTTTTTGAAGATGGTGTTGGTTCGGTTGATGTTTCGAATTTACTTCTTCCTATTATTCAGGCTGGTGCTTTAAGGTTAATCTTAACTCTTGATGAGCAGAGATTTTTGCAAATTTCAGCAAAGAATCCAGCTCTTGCTCAGGCAATGAATAGGCTGCAGGTTAAACCAGCTAATTATGATGAAACATTGGCGGTTATGCAAGACAAGTTGTTGATTTTCGAACATCAAAATGGCGTGTTTTATCAGTTTCAAGCACTTAAAGAAGCTTTTAAACTAAGTGAAAGATATATTTTTGATTTAGAAATGCCAGGGCGGGCAGTGCGTTTGTTAGAGATGGCGGCAGGATTTGCTGATAATAAAATTGTAACGGCGAGCTCAGTTGAAAAAGCGATTGAACAAACAATGAATGTAAAAATCGCTACTGCAAATGTTAATGAAGAGAAAGAAACTTTATTAAACCTTGAAGATTTATTGCACGCCAGAATGGTTGGCCAGGAAAAAGCAGTTTCGGCTGTAGCAAATGCTTTGCGTCGTGCGAGAACTGGTGTTCGAAATCAAAACAGACCAATTGGAACATTTCTATTTCTTGGCCCAACTGGAGTTGGTAAAACAGAGCTTTCGAAGGCACTTTCAGAAGTTTATTTTAATGGTGAAAATAATATTATTCGTCTTGATTTGAATGAGTTTGTAAACCTTGACGATGTCTCAAGATTGATTGCAGATGGTGCGCGTGACGCGAGTTCTCTAACTGCTCAAATGATGAAAAAGCCTTTCTCGGTTGTTCTTTTAGATGAAATTGAAAAAGCTCATCCAAATGTTCTAACTGCGCTTTTGCAGGTTTTAGATGAAGGTATTTTAAGGGATGAAAAAAACCGTGAGGTTTCATTTCGAGATGCTATTATTATTGCAACATCAAATGCTGGATCTGAGCGAATTCAAGAGCTGATTTCTCGCGGCTATGATTCGACAAGCGCTGAAGAAATCATTGTAAATGACTTAATTGCAAGTCGTGAATTCCGCCCTGAATTTCTGAACCGTTTTGATGAAATTGTTGTTTTTGAACCGCTTACAAAAGAAAATCTGATGCAAATTATTGATTTGATGATTGTTGGGGTAAATAAAACTCTTGCTGGTCAAAAAATTACAGTTTCTGTTACGCCAGAAGCTAAAATATTGCTTGCAAATTTAGGCTATGATCCAAAACTTGGCGCTCGACCGATGAGAAGAGTTATTCAGCGAGTTGTGGAAAACACTATTGCACGAAAAATGCTTTCCGGCGAAGCTCAAGCTGGTTCGAACATTGAAATTACTCCAGAGATAGTTCGGCAAAGCTAATATAAAATAAAAATCAGCAGATAGATATTCTTGCTGATTTATTTTTTCAAATTCTGGAGGGCCAGGAGGGGCTCGAACCCTCGACACCCTGCTTAAGAGGCAGGTGCTCTAACCGGCTGAGCTACTGGCCCAATATTCACATTATAGCATATTTAATTATGAAAAAAAAGACTTTTTGATTATTTTTTTGGATGAATTTTATAAATATAATGTGCGCCTGATATTTTAAAAGGTTTTAAATTTTTAATTTCGAAACCATAGCTAATAAAAAGTAGAGGCATTTTTTGAAAATTTGCTTGAATTTGGGCAAGCTTTAGCATTTTTTCAATCCTCTCGGCGTGGCCAAAAGTATAGAATATGGTAATGTTTAAAATTGAGAAGGCTTTCCAAAAATTTTTAAGATAAATTTGGCAGTTTTGCTGTTTTCGAAGTTTAATTTTTGAAATTAAAACTAGAAAAGGGTTAATTTCAAAACCGATAGCTTTTGCGCTAAAACCATTTGCAACTTTTAAAACAACTCCATCGCCAGAACCAATATCTACGATTATATCTTCTTTAGAAAGATTTATTGTTTCGAAGAGTTTGAAAAGATCTGATTTATGTGTTGGGACATATGGTGCACCAAAAAATATAGTTAAAAGAAAAGTGGCAATAATTATGCCGAGAATAAATAATATTGAGTAAAAGATAATTTCCATAAAATAAAATAATTTGGTACCCCCGGTAGGACTCGAACCTACGGCCAGGAGGGTAGAAACCTCTTACTCTAATCCACTGAGCTACGGGGGCGTACCTAAAACAATTATATCAAGTTTTTTAAAAAAAGTCTATATTATTATTTTTCTAAAAGCAAAAACCTCCAGAAAATGGAGGCTTGTGCTAAAACAAAAAAGATCAAATGGTGCGGGCGGAGAGAATCGAACTCTCATCACTTGCTTGGAAGGCAGGTATATTAGCCGTTATACGACGCCCGCATGAGATTATTATAACAAACATTTTTTATAAAAGCAAGACTTTTTTGAAAAAATAATATGTTTATGCTAATATAGTATTATGAAATTAAATGATTATGTTGTAAAATCAAGTCTTGAAGAAGTTTCTCATTCTAGCGGATACGCTAAAGCTCAGTCTGGTGGAAGAATTGGTGCTGCAAGCTCACAAAGTTTTGCACAGCGCCAAGCGATTGATTATAGAAATTCGAAAGTGCACTCATATCGAGATTCTCAACTTGGTCAATTAAGGATGGCGCAAAAAACTAAAATGGAAAGTTCAAGATCGGCTCTTGATCAGATTAGAGCCAAAAGAGAAGAAAGGGTTTCAAATTATTTGCAGCAAAATTTAAATAGGCAAAAAAATACACTTTCGAATGATCGAATTAATCAATCAACAAAAATAAGAATGACGAAAAGCGGTTTTGGCGAGGTTCAACAAACCGGAATGGCGGGTTTTTACGGTTCGCAAACTCCAAGCTCTCAAAATGTTGTGCGAAGTTTTCGCCCGCAAATTAAGCCAAAATTTTAAAGCTTGATTTTCAGGTTTTTATGTGTTAAAATGGTTGAAGTTATGGCGGATGTAGCTCAGCTGGTTAGAGCGCTGGTTTGTGGCACCGGAGGCCGTGGGTTCGAACCCCATCATTCGCCCCAAGTAAATTTGAGCTTAGGGCTCTTTTTTATTTGACAAAAATTTTAAAGTATGATATAGTATTAGATAGATTTTTTGCCAAGGAGGTACATAATATGGCAAAGTTGAACCTTACAAAGATTGATAATTCAAAGGAAATGCTTGATGTCTTCAAGAATGATTTGAATGAATTTATAGCTTATCACCCTTCGTTTTGTAAAAGTGTTTTTTCTCGCCGCAGGATTAAATTGATTGATACTATTAGATTTTCATTAATTTATGCAGCAGAAGCTTTGCTTGAAGAAGACTGGGCGGAGGGCTCTGATGTAGATATTGAACTAGTCACTATTTTTGAGATTCTAAATGGTGAGAAACCAACTGGAATTTCTTGCGTGAAATTCAATATAAAAGTTGTCGATCTTCTTATTAAGAAACTTGAAGATAGAGCAGTTTTTAACTTCAACGAAGCGAATTTTATTCTTGAAAATGCGATAAAATATCGTGAATCACACGAAGGTTTTCACTAAAAATAACTCCCAATTTTTGGGAGTCTTTTTAATTATGAAAATAAAGTTTCAATTTTTGCGCCGAGTGAATTTAATCTTTCTGCAAAATCTTCATAGCCGCGATTAATATTGTAAACATCTCGCAAAGTGGAAATTCCTGGTGCGGCAAGCATTGCGATCAAAACTACAACACTTGGGCGAAGGGCGCTTGGTGCAATAACGTCTGCAGGTTTCCATTTTGTTGGGCCAGAAATATAAATACGATGTGGGTCAACAAGTTCAATTTTAGCGTTTAATTTTGAAAGCTCAGTAAAGTAAATTGCACGGTTTTCGTAGCTCCAGTCATGAATTAAAGTTCGACCTTCCGCGACAGTTGCAATCAATCCAAGAAAAGGCAAATTATCCATATTTATACCAGGAAATGGTAGCGCATGAATTTTATCTTTCGCGGCATGCAGCTTTGATTTTTTAACTTTAATATCCACAAGGCGCGTTTTTTTATTTTTCGAAAGATATTCGGGGCTGATTTCGAAATTTGCACCCATTTGTTCGAGGGTTGCAAGTTCAAGTTCGTTGAATTCGATTGGCGCACGTTTGATAGTGATTTCAGAATTTGTAACCAGCGCAACCGCCACAAAAGTTAAAGATTCGATAGGGTCTTCGCTTACATAATATTCAACATCTTTCTCGATTTTTGTTAATCCATGAACTTTTAAGGTTGTTGTTCCAACTCCTTCAATTTCAACGCCAAGCTCTTCAAGAAAGAAACATAAATCTTGCACCATATAGTTTGGGCTAGCATTTCGAATCGTAATTTCTTGGCCAGAAAGTGCTGCGGCCATAATTATATTTTCGGTTGTTGTGTCTCCGCGCTCGGTCAAAAGTATTGGCTTCTCAACTTTTTTTGGTTTGTTCGAAACTTTGTAAAAATCAGTTTGCGCTGTAACGTTTGCGCCAAAATACTTTAATCCAGAGAGATGCGGCTCAACTGTGCGTGTTCCTAAATTGCATCCACCAGAAAAAGGTATTTTGAAGTTTGAATATTGGTGAAGAAGTGGGCCGAGAAACATTAGAATACTGCGTGTTCTTTTGGCAGATTCAACATTCATATTTTCGAAAGATAATTCTTTGGGAGGTGTAATTTCGAGATCGTTTTCGCTATTTAGCCATTTAGTTTTTACGCCGATCGAATTTAAAACTTCAATAATTCGATTAACTTCTTCAATTCGAGCAACGTGACGAAGAATCGTTTTTCCTTTATTTAAAAGAGAAGCGCAAAGTAGGGCGACGGCGGCATTTTTTGAGGTTTTAACTTCAATTTCACCAGAAAGTTCGTGACCGCCATGAACACGAAAATTGGTTTTCTTATTTGAATTAACAGATATAATTTCGCTCGAAAGTTCTTCTGAAATTCTTGCAAGCATTTCAATAGTTATGTTTTGCTTGCCACTTTCAATTCGGTTAATTGCACTTTGTGAGGTGCCAATTTTTTCGGCAAGCTCAACTTGAGTTAAATTCTTGTGCAGGCGGGATTCTTGAATAAGCTTCCCAATTTTTTCTAAATAGGCTTGTTCTTCATTCATAAAATAATTATATCACTTATGGTATAATAAAAACAAGTTTTCTAAGATTTTTTTATTTTTAAAAATATGATATACTTAAAATTATGATATAGCGACGGTTTTTTATATTTTTAGTTTCTAAAAGTTTAATTTTTTAAGGAGAGTTTTTTATGTTTGATGAAAAGATTTTTGAGGTAATTGAAAATGAGGAAAATCGTCAGCGGGAAGGCTTGGAGTTAATTCCAAGCGAGAATTATGTTTCGAGAGAAGTATTAGCAGCGCTTG
>CAUUHI010000006.1:0-13638 GCA_963544935.1 uncultured Saccharimonas sp. (SeqCode)
CCAACTCGATAAAATCGCCTAAGTTTTCGACCCTATCTAAGTGGAACCTAATATTATCTTTCAGAAATAGCTGCCGAATCTTTTTAACTTCACCAGTCCTACCGAGAGATACTGAAAGAATTTTATCAACAAGCTTAGGATGTTTTATATTAAAGCGTTTATATTTTGAAAGTTTCATATCAGCAGAATTAGGGCGACTATAAAATATTAATTCGTGGCTATCGTTATTTATCGTTCGCATTTTTAGCCTATAAGATTTAAGATTATAAAAAATATCACGCTGATTTAATTTTACGGGTTTATCTTGAGTTATTTTTGCAAATATCTTTTTTGTTTGTTGATAATCTTCGATTTTAGCTTTTATTTCTATATTTCGGGGCATTTTAACCTTTTATTATTACTTGTTAGTATATCTTAGCCAATCTTTTGAAATAGAATTTATATTGATTTGTGTAGTAGAAAGTTTACAACAGTCCCTTCCTTAGCTACAATAACTTCATTGCTATTACTCAGTCTATATTTTACCAGATCTTTGCCAATTTTTAAAGTAGATTTAGCTTATGCTTTTGCTATTCGCTATAGAAAGAAGATGAATTTAAAGAATTGATCATTAAATAGCGTAAAGCTCGAATAGAAGATAATAATGGATTTTTTGTTTTTTGGAATAATTATAATTTTCATAATTGTTTACTTCTTTGAAATTTGAAAAATTTAGAGATTTATTGAACTTTATTTTTGGTAGCATTTTTAGATTTATATCAGGAAAACATAATGACAGTCTATATGAATACGAAAAGAAAAAAATGATAATAAATAAGATAATTTAAAAGCTAAGACAAAATCAGTCTTAGCTTTTTACGGTTGTTATAAGATATGCGAACTCAGATTGCTTTTATACTACTGAATATCAAGTCATATTTGTAAGGTTATTTCTATCTAAAAGAGAAACTACAAAATATATTTTACTCGCAAACCAAGCGATAGCTCAAGCGAAACAAATCTCGCAATTCTTCAACAGAAACTTGTCCTTGGCCAATAATCAAATTCCACTCACGCTCGCTCATCAACTTTGAAGGCACCACACTTTCTTTTTCACGCAAAATTCGAGCAAGCTGCGCGCCTGTTTTCATTTCAACTTTTAAAGGTTTTGAACCATCGTGAATAATTGCGAAAATTGCTTTTGGCTCTTCACTTTCTGCAATTTTTGCAAGTATTTTATTGCCAGTTTTACGCTCAAAATCACCAAGCTCACCAGCCATTTTTTCTTGCCAAATTTTTTCTAATTTATCAAAATTAACTTCAAAAATTTCAAGTTTATTTTCTTCATCTTTTCGAACTTCTGCCGCGTTAAAATTTAGCAAAAAATCTTTAATTTCACTCTGATCCATTACTTTTTCACCTTTTTTAAATAAAATTTTAACTCTTCAATCGAACCACGAATATCATCTAGCGCACGATGGTTTTCAGGCTTAGCAAAAACACGTTTAAATTTGGCGCTCATCACAACTTTCCATGCTGAAACATCCAGCATTCGATAATGCAGCATTTTTTCAAGATTTTTCCATTCTTCACGAATGAATCGGCGATCTTGGTGAATTGAATTTCCGCCCAAAAGAATTTTCTCGCCTTTCGAAAGTTCTTCGGCAAAATTTTCTTCTATAAATTTAATTAAATCTGCTTCAACTTCTTGTGAATTTTTTGTGGCACGAGAATTTTGTAATTTTAAAGCATCGCGCGTTTCGCTAAAAGTATCCCAAAAATCGCCAATCATTCGGCTTTCGAGAATTTCATTTTTAACTTTTACAGCACTTTCGAAAGTGGCAATTTCATTAAAATCCCAATCTGTCGCAATTGCGGCAACTTCTAAAATTCGGTCTTTTTCAGGTTCAAGACCTGTCATTTCTAAATCAATCCAAAGAATTTTTGCGTTTTTCATTATTTAAATTATATCATTTTTTGGCAGGATAAGCAAAAACTAATCTAAAATTCCAAAATATTCAAGCTTTTTAGCTTTCGAAATGTCGAAATTGGCAATTTTTGTGCGCCGAAGTTGCGAACAAAACGCGCCGCAACCCAAATTTTTACCCAAATCTTCTGCCAGCGAACGAATATAAGTCCCGCTTGAAACGTGCGTGCGAATTTTTAAAATTGGAAAATCATAACTTAAAATTTCGAAATCAAAAATTTCAACCGTGCGTTTAGGAATTTCAAAATCCTCACCTTTTCGCACCAAATCATAGGCACGCTTGCCTTCAATTTTTATCGCACTAAAAGCTGGCGGAGTTTGTTCAATTTTGCCTAAAAAGTTAGTTTTAATTTCTTTTTCAATCTGTTCGAAAGTTGGAATTTCAAAATTCTCACATTTCGAAATCTCGCCTTCAGGATCGCCCGTATTTGAAATTTGCCCAAGTGTAAATTCCGCCTCATAAACTTTATCAAGCTTGGTAAGGCTCATTGCATTTTTAGTTTCCTTGCCGTAAAGCAAAACTAAAAGCCCCGTCGCAAAAGGATCGAGTGTGCCAGTGTGGCCAACTTTAACTTTTTTACCAAATTCATCTTTAAGAAGGCGGCGGATTCTAGCAACCACACCAAAGCTGGTAATTCCAGCGGGCTTATCAATTAAGATTCGCCCGCTATCGTTTTCGAAAAATGCCATTTTACATTCCTGGAATTCTGAATTGTGAAGGATCGTTAGGATAAATTTGGTCGGTCATCACTTTATTTTTGCTATTTTCGGTGCCCATTGCAGGTTGCTCTGCTGGATTTGGAATAAAATCAAAAGCTGGAATTTCTGGTGGCATTGGCATCGAGCTAAAATCTGGCATAGCTGGTGGCATTGGTATTGCAAAATCATTCGAATTTTGCGCAGGATTTTCAGTTGAGTAAATTTGCTGACTCTCAAAATTATTTTGTGGCAAAGTCTGCGCATATTGTTCATTTGAAATCGGATTACTTGATTCAAAATTTGAAAGCGGCTGGATTGGTGTAGCTTGAGCGTAAGGCTGAGTTTCAGGAATAAAATTCTCATTCGCCTGCGACTCTTCATAAACCGCATTTTGAACTTTACTATGGCTTAAAACATAATCATTATTTTGTGGATTTGAAGTTGCTGCAGAGTTTTCTCCACGAGAAATTCCACTTGGCTCATAAGGCTGAGCACCCATCAAACCACTTGCAATTTGAGCATTTTCGGTTGGATGATAATATTCATCGCCCTGATTTTGCGCTGACTGAACATTTTGAGCTTGAATCTCTTGAGCGGCAGGAGTTTCAGCTGGATTTTGTTGTTCGAAAACTGGCGCAACTTCTGGTTGAGTAATTTGAGGTTCAATAGTTTCGAAAGTTTGTGGTTGAGTGTTTTCAGGAGTTGGGATTGAAATATCAACTTGGCGGGCTGGCTCAAAAACTTGCTCCTGAACTGGAGTTTCTGCAATAAATGCATTTGGATTTTCAAAAGGTACGCTTGGCACTGGAATTTCTGGCGCATAATTTTGAACTGGCGCTTCAACCAAGCCTTGCGTATTTTCAGGCTGATTAAATTCTGAAGGAGCAGAAGTTTCAGCTGGATTTTGTTGTTCGAAAACTGGCGCAACTTCTGGTTGAGTAATTTGAGGTTCAATAGTTTCGAAAGTTTGTGGTTGAGTGTTTTCAGGAGTTGGGATTGAAATATTTTGTTCAGCCAAAGCTTCTTGGCTTTCCGATATATTTTGTGCAGAAGTTGGTTCAACTAAATTTTCATTTTGAGCTTGTGTATTTTCAAGATTTTCGCTTGGATTTTCGAAAATATCTTCGTTCGAATTTTCTTGCGCAAGTTCTTGATTTTGTTCAGGAGCTTCAACTTCTTCAAGTTCGGCAAAAGCATTTTCTGGTTTATTAATATTTTTTAGTTCATTTAAAGATTCTTCAAGTTCGTCTTCGGCTTGATTTTGTGAATTTTCAAGATTAGCTTTTTCTGCTTCATTTTTAGCTTCTTCATGTGCAATCACAAATGCACCGTTACGCTTTTGCTCTTTCTTTGAAGAAGATTTTTCACTCAATTTTTCTTTTTCGTTCGAAATTTCTTCTAAAGCTTCTTCCATTTTAGCATTTTTTTGCACGGCAAATTCACCCGCTTTTTCTTCAGCTTCACGGATTTTTGAAACCACAAGTTGCTGGTCGGCGCCAGATGAAATAAGTTTTGCTGCAAGGCTCATAGCTTCAGCTGTAGCTTTTGCATTCGAAAAGCGATCAGTTTCAGCAACAATTCCAGTCAAAAGAGCGGTTGCGACTGGTTGAGTAAGATTTTTCTTTCCAAGGGATTCAATAATTTGAACAGAAATTTCGCTCAAAGAACTGGCGTTTTCGGCATGCCAGTGAGTTCCGTTAAGATTCGTTTGATTTTCACCAATGGTTAAAATTCCAACTGAAGCATCATGAAAAATTCGCCCGTGCGCCGCCAAAGCCCCATCAAGGCGATCTTGACTTTCAACGTTTAAAGCTAGTACAAAATCAATGTTAAAATCACCCTGTTCAAATTCGAGGTCTTTTTCAGAAATAATTGAGCGATATGGCGTGATAAAAATTTTCACATGATCGCCAACAAGCTTATAACGAAGATGATCAGCTTTTTCTTTATTTAAAGCAATAATAAAATCTCGCAAAGAATCTACCGAATTTTCGAAAGTTTTTTCTGGGCGCAAAAAAGCTAGCGCGTCGGGCATTTTTCCACTTGAAACCGCCGTTGCATGCTTGCCAGAATTATTAATTGCGAGCGTTAAAGCCAATGCTGAAGAAAGTTCATCAACGCTTGGGCTATCATTTACCGCAATCAAAATACTTTCTGATTCTTTCAATTTTGCGATAATCTGCTCTTGAGCATCATTTTTTGACATTTATTGAATCCTATTGTTTATTTTTATAATTTATAGCTCTATATTAGCATAATCACAATGAAATGTCAACAGTTTATTTGAAATACTTGCTTTTTATTTCGAAATAATATATAATTGATGTTGAATTGTAAATAACAACCTAAAAGAAGGAATTAAATGCCAATTATTAAATCTGCTGTAAAGCGAATGCGACAAACCGCAAAACGACGCGAACGCAACGTTGGAATTAAAAAAGATATCAAAGGTGCAGTTAAAGCTTTTGTTGCTGAACCAAGCGCAAAAAGCCTTTCGAAAGCACAAAGCGAACTTGACAAAGCTGTTAAAAAAGGTCTTATCAAGAAAAATACAGCTGCTCGCCGAAAAGCTTCTCTTGCCGCTGCTGCAAAAAAAGCTGGCGTAAAACTTGCTTAATTTGATACTTTTTCAGAAATCGCTCAAAATTGGGCGATTTTTTGTTTTTCTTTTTCAAAAACTTGACAATTCTACTTAAAAATGCTATAATTTAAAAGATTCGCCGTTTTGGCGAAAAAATAGTACCTTAGGAGGAAGTTATGCTTATAACTTATGAATTTGTTTTTCGATTTGAATATGAAGATGCCATAGCACTTTTGAGAAGTGCTTATGGTCAAAATTGGCCAGAAAAAGTGATTACAAAACAACATTTTTGTCTTAAAAATAACACTTTTCTTTCGATCTATCCTGACGGATTAAAACCAAAAAACATCCAAGAGCATTTTGCAAGTTTTATGCTTGGTTTCGTTTTTCTAAATGGTGTTGACTCAAATCGCTATAATTCAGCTCAAACTTCTTCAACAACGGTTGGACTAGTTAAGAAAACCTGTCTCGCGGTGAGTGAAGCCATGGAACTTCCACTGAAACTTTTCTTCATAGGGATTGATGAAACAGAGTTTGGCAATCGTTTTATTAATAGAGTTGATAGAATTAACGGAGTTGCTGAAACTCATGGAATTAATGGAACTAATATATATCTGAGCGAAATCGATTGGGTACTTCATGACCATTGGGTTAAAATTGGTATGGATACCATAAATGAATTTATTCAAAATGGTCTTTTTTACATCGAAAAATTTGACCCAACTTTGATTGGCGAAGAGCTGATCGAGGGGCAAAATGATTTCATCATCAAACCAACGGATCTATTTATTAATTCATTGAATCAGTTCAAAATTGAAGAATTCTGATGGCCCTCTAATAAGAAACTCGCAACATCGCGGGTTTTCTTTTTACCATTTTGAATCACTCATCGAAAGCGACGGTTTTACTTCAAGCTTGAGCGGATTTTGTGATTCGCTTAAAACAGATTGGAATGCACCGAGTGTTGCAACCATTGCGGCGTTATCAGTGCAAAGTTCTGGCGGAGTGAAAATTATAGGGTTTGGCAGTTTTTTCGAAACTCTCTTGATTAATTCCTCTCTTAAAGCTGAATTCGCTGCTACACCGCCCGCAATCACAACAGTTGTTGGCGAAAAATCTTCAACCGCAAACTCAAGCTTATCAACTAAAGTTTCAACAGCTATTTTTTGAAAACTTGCAGCAAAATCATTTTTCTGTTGTTCATTTAATTTTGCCGCCAATTCGAAAGATGGAAAGTTAAAATCTACGCCAACCTCTTTTTGAACTGCACGCAAAACTGCTGTTTTTAATCCCGAAAAACTAAAATCATACTTCCCTTTCAATCGTGCTTTTGGCAATTTATATTTTGAATAATCACCACTTAACGCTGCTTTTGAAATTGCAGGGCCGCCAGGATACGGTAAGCCAAGGATTTTTGCAACTTTATCGAAAGCCTCACCAACTGCGTCATCTTGAGTTTCTCCCAAAATTTGGTAATTTCCGTGCGATTTAAATAATATAATTTGCGAATGCCCACCTGAAACCACTAATGCTAAAAATGGAAATTTTGGTGGCTCCTCGTTTAGGAAATTCGCATAAACATGAGCCTCAACATGGTGAATTGGGTAAAATGGTTTATTAAAAATTCTAGCGTAGGTTCGCGCCGTAAGCGTGCCAACTAACAACGAACCCACCAAACCAGGTGCATAAGAAACAGCGATTCCATCCAAATCTTTAAAGGAAATTCCCGCTTTCGAAAGCGCTTCTCGCACAACAGGGTTAGCATATTCAATATGCGAACGCGCCGCCACCTCTGGAATTACCCCGCCAAATTGCGCATGAATATCAATTTGTGAATGAACTACGCTTGAAAGCAGTTTTAGCTTTGGTGAGCTTTCACGCGAAATTCTATTTGCATCAAACTCCACCACAGCTGCCGCAGTTTCATCACAAGTGCTTTCAATTCCTAAGATTTTCATAACTACTATTTTACTACTTTTTACAAGTTTGGTCAATTTTCAAAAATCTCTATTGGCTTTTTCATTTTCAAAAAAATAAAATTCGCCCGATTTGAGCGATTTTTTTATAATCTCACTTCCCTATTTTTTAAATTTTCGAACGATTTTTTTAGCAGTTGGTAAAAATGAATTCCAGATGAAATATGTTTTCGAAATTGGAAAATCTAGTGTACCAACTAATAAATCTTCATGATTTGCAAAACCAGCTTTAAATTTTGAAATTCCATCATTCAAAAGGCCGTTAAAATCATATCGCTTAACTCCGCGATTTTTCATTTCAATAATTGCAATCCATTTCAAAACATAATTTGCGCGTGATTTTTGCCCCGCCTCAGTTACTCCGCCGTAAAGTTCAAACGCCACATCATCACTTTGAGCAAACCATAAAAATGCCACCATTTCTTGATTTTTAAGTTTTTCTGCTATATAATCTTCAGTATTTTTATTTTTTTCTATAGACTTGCCCTGCTCTTTTTCAATAAAAGCTCCAAAAATTGGTGAATTTTCACCCATTTTTTTATAAAGTTCATGATAATAATCTTTCGAATGAATCGCAAACCCTGCCCTTTTAGCAGTTTCTGTGTAAATTTCTAACGCACGATCAATTTCTTCTTTCGAAAACAGCTGCCGAACTCGCACTTCTCCACCACTTTTTCGAATGTATTGTCGCGTTTTTTTACTCATTTTGGCGAGTAATTCATCTTCATTTTGCGTTAAATCAAGGATCAAAGTTCGTGGAATTAAAATTGTGTTTTTTGAGCTTCTCCAGCCGTCACGCAAGTCAAATTCACCGCTGTTCCAATCTGGTTCCATAGTTAAACAAACTGGCTTTGGTTTGATATTCTTCGAAACCCAAAGAGCAATTTCACGCGAAATGCGGGCTCGCTCGATTGGCTTTTTAGAAATCACCAAAGCACCGCGCGGAATATAAGCAAAATTACGAAGTGGAAAAGGGAGCTTTCGAACCAGAATTTGTGCCGCCGCCACAATATCTGAGTGGTCATTTTTTTTGCGATCAATGTATTTTTCTTCACCATTTTTCAAAAAAACTCGCACAACTTGCCAATTTGCTGATTGCGATTTTAACTCACCCCAACCCCAAAGTTGCAAAGGGTGACCGCCGTGCTCGTTAATAAAATCATTCCATTCTTTTTTATCAGTAATTTCGATAATCTTTAGCATATTTATATTATACACCGAATGTGGTATAATTGTAAATGTAGAATTTCGCACAGTTTAACTTTCGTGTGAAATGTTGTTGAATAAATGCGATTTAAAGGGAAATATGAAAATTACAAAGACTTACGAACCGAATAATTACGAACCTGAAATTTATAATTTATGGGAGCTATCTGGCGCTTTCGAAAGCAGTGGAGTTGGCCCAAAATATTCAATCGTAATGCCGCCACCAAATGCAAATGGAAATCTTCATATCGGCCACGGGCTAATGGCTGCGGTTGAAGATATTTTAGTGCGTTATCACAAAATGAAGGGTTATGATGCAATTTATTTGCCTGGCGCCGACCACGCGGGCTTCGAAACTTGGGTTGTTTATGAACGCCTTTTGAACGCTGAGGGGAAGAGTCGTTTAGATTATTCTCGTGATGAACTTTATAAAAATGTTTGGGATTTCGTAGCAAGTCAACGTGGAAATATGGAACTTCAATTGCGTGCTTTGGGAGCTGGTGCTGACTGGAAAAATCTCACTTTCACATTAGATGAAAAAGTAGTTAATCACGTTTATAAAACTTTCGAAAAAATGTGGAACGATGGCTTAATTTACAGAGGTGAGCGCATTGTTAATTATTCAACAAAATATCAAACTTCTTATGCCGATATTGAGGTAGATTACAAAGAAGAGAAGGGGAAACTCTGGACGATTGCGTATCCAGTTCTTGATGAATTTGGTGGAGCAAGCGAATATATGCTTGTTTCAACAACTCGCCCTGAAACAATGCTCGGCGACACAGCTCTTGCGGTTAATCCGGAAGATGAAAGATATGAAAATCTGATTGGTAAAAAAGTTCGCATACCTTTAATAAATCGTGAAATCAAAATTATCGCTGATGAATATGCCGACCCACAATTTGGAACTGGCGTTGTTAAAATTACACCATTCCACGATCTAAATGATTTTGAAGTTGGTAATCGCCACAACTTGCCAAAAATCCAAGTAATTGGATTTGACGGAAAAATGACCAAAAATGCAGGTAAATATGCTGGCTTAGAAGTATTAGAGGCGCGTAAAAAAATTCTTGAGGATCTTCGAAAAATCAATGCATTGTTTAAAGAAGAAGATATTACTCATGTTGTTGGATATGATTATAAATCTGGAGAACCAATTCAGCCGCTTGTAAAAGAGCAGTGGTTTATTTCAACTAAGCCTTTAGCTAAAAAAGCCCTTGAAGCTCTTGAGAATAATGAAATTAAATTTACGCCAGAAAATAAGAAAAATGTTTTAGCGGAATACTTGAAAAATATTCGCGACTGGAACATTTCACGTCAAATCCCTTGGGGAATTCCAATTCCGGCTTTTCAAAATATTAAAGATCCAACTGATTGGATTTTTGATGAGCGCGTACATGAATCGCAAATTGAAGTGAACGGCAAGACATACAAACGCGATGAAGATACGCTTGATACTTGGTTCTCGAGCGGTCAATGGCCGTTCATTACAACCGATTTTTTGGAAGGCGGTGAGCTTTCAAAATTCTATCCAAATAGTGTAATGGAAACTGGTCATGATTTGATTTTTCCTTGGATTTCACGAATGATTATGCTAGGAATTTACTGCACAGGGCAAATTCCATTCCGCGAAGTCTACTTGCACGGAATGGTTCTTGATGAACACGGCCAAAAAATGAGTAAATCAAAGGGAAATGTAATTAACCCAATGGACGTAATTGCTGAATATGGCTCTGACGCTTTTCGCCTTGGAATTATTGCTTCGCGTTCAGCAGGGCAGAATCAGGCATTTTCGAAAAATAAAGTTATCGCTGGCCGTAATTTCTGTAATAAATTATGGAATATTTCACGGTTCATTTCTGAAAAAGTTGGCGAAATTAAGAGTACAAAACAGCCTGAAGCTTTCACACCAGCGGACCACTGGATTGTGCGAGAACTTGATAAAGCAATTGCTGAAATTGAAAGTCATATGCAAAATTACCGTTTTGCGGAGGCCTCAGAAACGGTTTATCACATAATTTGGAGCACCGTTGCCGATTGGTATATTGAAGCTTCAAAAACACAAGATAATCCTGAACTTCTTGCTTGGGTTCTTGAAACTTGTCTTAAAATTGCGCATCCTTTTGCACCATTTGTGACTGAAACCATCTGGCAAACTCTGCCTTGGACTGAGGGAATTTTAGCGAATGAAAAACTAGCCGAATCTCTAAAATTCAACGAATTCGAAGCACTTCAATTTGAACGAATCCAAGATTTAGTTGGTGAAATTCGCCTGATTACGGCTGAGCTACCTGGCAAAAAACGCTATAATTTGGTTTTCGAAAAAGATGAACTAATTGCAAAAAATATTGAAACTATTCGCCACCTTTCGCGCGTGCCAGAAATTATTCAAACAGATGCACCACACGGATTTAGCCTTGCTGCTAGCGGTTTAGGCGCTTATCTCGATGTGCCAACTAATATTTTGGCTGAATATAAAACCGAGCTCGCTGAACGAATCGATAAAATTTCGAACGAAATTAATTTGCTTGAAAAACGCCTTTCGAACGAAAATTATGTTTCAAAAGCGCCAGCACATTTGGTTGAAGAAACTCGTGAAGAATTTTCAAACAAAAAAGCCGAGCTTGAAAAAGTTAAAAAAGCTTTCGAAATTTTATAAAAGCACCGCCGCCAGAGAATGGCGGTTTTTGCTTGACTTTTTATTATATTTATGTTAGAATATGTTCATAATTCGTATGTTTTAAATATCATAAGGAGGAAAAAATAATTACTGGCGCAAAAACTTTCTAGCGACGGTAATATTAAAATGTGCGATTATTAGAAAGAGAACATTAAAAAATGGCAAAATTTAAGAGTGAAATTGAAATCGAAAAACAAGGAACATGGCTAAAAGATATTAAATTCAGAAAAATTAGAGATAAAGAGAAATCTCTTCTTCAAGCCGCAAAGGATAAACTTAAGATTATTCTAAGTACTATCAATCCGAATTGTATCGATTTTAATGATGAAATAATATTCGGTCAGTTTGATTTCATCTACTTCTTCTATGGAAATGGTCGATTTGAAGTCGAAATATGTCTACAACAGCAAACAGCAGGAGGTAGAGTTTACTTAGATGAAGATCAGTGGGAGGAATATCTTTGTTCACTCCCGTACCAAGTATTTCATTATTACACGATTGGAGATTGGGAAGAACACTATCCTTATCCTATAGTGCGCGTGTTATCCGAGTGGAGCGATCTAGAAAAACTAGAATGTTGGATTAATGATGGTGGAATTGAAAACTGGGTTCTGGAAAAATTCGCCAAAGAGCTCAAAAAGAAGTTGCAAAAAGATGAATAAAAATATAAGCTCCGACTTAGTGCGGGGCTTTTTAATATTTACATTACAAATAATTTATAATTAAAATATAATATACTCTTGACTAAAATCTTAAAAAATGATAAAATTTTAAAGATGATTACTAAAGAGAATAAAGAGAAGGCAATCGCTTTGACTCAGGTTTCAAAGAATGACGTTGGTTCGCCACAGGCGCAAGTGTCAATCTTAACGGCTCGTATCAAAGAAGTGACGGAACACCTTAAATCAAACAAGCACGACTTCATGGCTCGACGCGGTTTGATGCAAATGGTTGGTCGCCGTAAAAAACTTCTAAAATATCTTGAACGAAAAGATTTTGAAGCCTACAAAGCTGTTGTTTCTAAATTAGGTTTGCGAAAATAATTTCAAAGCCGTAAAATCGCCACGCTTAAATGCTTGGCGGTTTTATTTTTGCTAAATTCACTCAAAAATGTTATAATAAAAAGTAAAATCGAGAGTGAATGGGTGGTAGAAATTATTTTCGAAAGCCTTTTCGAAGAAGATTCCTGCAACTCATTTGGCAGAAGGAGAAAATATGATTCACAAAATGAACTTACAAGATAAATATTTTAATTTTATTAAAAATGGAACAAAAAGAATTGAATTAAGATTAAATGACGAGAAACGACGGCAGATAAAAATTGGTGATTTAATCGAATTTAACAATGAAAAAGATAAATTCACAGCAAAGGTTATTGGATTATTAAAGTATCAGGACTTTAAAACTCTTTTCAATGATTTTGGAATTGAAATTCTCGCAGACAAAACAATGACAAAAGAAGAGCTTTTAGCTGTTCTTAGCGAATTCTATACACCAGAGAAACAAGAAAAGTTTGGTATTCTCGGAATTAGAGTAGAACTATAAAATTAAAAAATCCCCGAATTGGGGATTTTAGTTGCTATAAAATTTTTCCATTATAAACAAATTTTTATGCCTTCCATTATAATATTCATGGTTCAAAACTTGAGTTATACGACCTCTCTTTCTCAAGAAAAAATGCTAGGATTGTACTTAGTCCAAAAATACCCAAATGCTTCGAATAATCTTCTGTTATACAATAAGCCACAACATAAGAAACAGAGGCAAGTTTTGAGAATTTAATTTTATCGGTTTAAACTAAAGAAGAGGTTATCTGGAATTATTAAATTAGAATTGATGTTCTTAACTAATTCATTAAAAATTCTAAATATTAAAATATCTGTAACTTTAAATTTGCCTCCTTACAAAATTAATGATATTACCAGTCGAAAGCAATTTAATTCGGGAATAGCCAAACCTAATTTTGTGTTTTTTATCACCTTTTTCTACATAATACAAACATTTTTCTTTAATTTTTAATCTATAAGTTTTCATCTGTTTTTTCTCCTTTTGTAAAGTTCTTCTATAGCAAACTAATTAAACTTTATCACAAGAATCTCAAAAAATCAATTAATAAATATTTTTTGCTAAATTCACTAAAAAATGTTATAATGAAAGAGTAAAATTAACGCTGAATGTGTGGTAGAAATTATTTTCGAAAGCCTTTTCGAAGAAGATTCCTGCAACTCATTTGGCAGAAGGAGAAAATATGATTATAAACCCAACAGGGAAGAGTGTAATTTCGGTTAGCACTGATTTTTTGGGGCGAAAATTAACGCTAGAAGTTGGTAAAGTTGGTTTTCGTTCAACTGCAAGCGTGATTGCAAAATATGGTGAAACCGTGGTTTTAGGAACAGTTCAGCTAGGTTCAAAACCAGTGGTTCTAGATTATTTCCCGCTATCAATTGATTATGAAGAAAAATGGTATGCCAGTGGGCGAATTTCTGGCTCACGATTCATTAAGCGAGAAGGGCGGCCTTCAGACGATGCA
>CAUUHI010000007.1:0-10975 GCA_963544935.1 uncultured Saccharimonas sp. (SeqCode)
ACTTAATACGATGACAGTTGGAATTATTGGTGTGGGTCATATTGGTTTAACAACCGCGAAGGCTTTTAAAGCTTTTGGTGCAAAAATAATTGCTTATGATACTTTCGAAAATGATTCTGCTCGTGAAATTTTGGAATATAAAAGTTTAGATGAAGTTTTTGCAGAAAGTGATTTAATTTCACTTCATATTCCTTTAACGCCAGAAAATCGCCACATTATTAATGCAGAAAGTATTTCGAAAATGAAAGATGGAGTGGTCATTATTAACACTGCGCGCGGTGGACACATTAACTCTGAAGATTTGCGAGATGCTTTAGTGAGCGGAAAAGTTGCAGCAGCCGGCCTTGATGTTTTTGAGTATGAAAAGAATCTAATTCGAAAAGATTTGAGTGGAAAAATCATTAAGGATGCTATTTATCGCGATTTAGCGAACTTTCCGAATGTTATTATTACTCCACACGTTGCGTTTAACACAGATGTTGCCGTACAAAATATGGTAAAAATGTCAACTGAGAATTTAATTAATTTCAAAAATGCAGGAACAACCGACAATGAAATCACGAAATAGTTTTCTTCGAAAAATAGCCAAAATTACGCCTCTATTTTTGGTGGCGGTTTTGGCTTTTAGTTTTACTTTTAGTAGTTTTTCAAATCAAGCTTTTGCCAGAAGGCGGCGGAGTCGTGATGCTGAAGAAACTGAACAACGAATAAAAAATTATAATATTATTTTTTCGAAGTTTGATGCAAAATATAATTTTAGCGCCGACCAAAAAGGAAATACAAACCTTGAAATCACTGAAAATATTTCGACATATTTTGTCCGTGATGGCATAAATCACGGAATCGAGCGTGCAATTCCGCGGTTTTTTGATGGCAAAGCTATTTTTGATGGCAAAGCTGAAATTGAAATGGATGGCAAAAAAGTTTCATATTCAACTTATGAAAGTGATGGGAATATCGTATTTCGAATTGGTGAAAGCGGAAGTTTCGTTTACGGAAGGCATAATTATCAGCTAAAATATCAGTTTAAAAATCTGCTATTAACAGATGGCGGTGTACAAAAATTAATTATGAACACCAATGGAACTCAGTGGAAACGGCCTTTTAATGAAGTTATCGCAACAGTTAATTTAGATTCATCAGTTTTGAAAGAATTTAATGGTACGGTGAGATGTTTTGCTGGAATGCAAGGATCAACTGAAATATGCAATACTTTTGAACGCAAGCCAGAAGAGGGAATTTTTAAGTTCTCGCAAAAAGATGTTCAAGCTGGCGAGAATTTAACATTTGAAATTGACTTTAATAATAAATTTGCCCAACCAGAGGTGAGTGGTATCGATGTAAATACAATAATTTTTGGAATTTTGGCATTAATTTTGGCTGTAATTACATTATTCTTTGTTATTCGGGTTATTTTAAAATATAATTCAGTTAAGAGAGAAAACAAGGTTTCGAAAGCGGTTGTTCCGCAATATTTGCCACCAAAAATCGAAGAATTAGATATTCTAGATGCGGGAAACTTAGTAAAATCAAATAAAAAACTTACCGCTGCAATGCTATTTTTTGCGGTGAACTGTAATATTCAGATTGTTGAAAAAACTTCAAAAGGCTTTTTGGGCGGCGAGAAAAAGAGCTATACAATTCAGCTATTGAATCGAGATAATTTGAATCAAGATATGCTTTCATTATTAAATTCATTTTTCAGAAGTAAAACTGAGATTGATTTATCTAAACAAATGAGTAGTATGCAAGCCTCTGATATTTCTTCGAAAGTTTTAAATTCAGCATTTAGCGGAACTTCTTACTATGTTCAAGAAAAGCCAGCGGTTTTCAGCAATTCTCAGTTTTTTGCTGGCGGAGTGATTATTTTATCTGCGGTATTGTTTTTTGCGAGCGGAATAGTAGTTAATTTTATTTCAACTATTTCGCCTTGGTTTACGGTAGCTATATGTTCTTTCATTGTAGCCGTTATGCTTTCAATTTTAATATTTACTATTTCGAATATAAAAATTCCATCTCGAAAAGGTTTTGAAGCAAAGAATTATCTTGAAGGTTTAAAGCTTTATATTTCGGTGGCAGAAAGTGAACGATTAAAGTTCTCGCAAAGTTTACAGAATTCTGAAAGATTCCAGACTGAATTTGGCGGTTCTCGCGTGAAACTTTATGAAAAACTTTTACCTTGGGCAGCATTGTTTGGGCTAGAGAAATCTTGGGCAAAAGTGCTTGAATTACAATTTCAAGATGAAGATTATATACCAGATTGGTATGTTGGCTCAACAGCATTTAATGCTATGGTATTTTCGAACAGCTTGAACAGCTTTAATAGTGCAATGAACAGTTATTCCGCGCCAAGTTCAAGTAGTTCTGGCGGAGGCGGTGGATTCTCCGGTGGGGGTGCTGGCGGCGGTGGAGGCGGCGGTTGGTAAAAACTACATCCAGCCTTTCATAAATCGGGTTTTCGAAAAATAGCTTGCAAAATTGCAGGCTATTTTTTATGGCAAAAAGCATAACTATATTGATTTTTTTGCTTTTTTGTGATTAAATATAAGCATTATGAAAAGATTTTGGGTTGGGTTGAAAAATAAAAAAGTTTTAATTATTTTCGCTTTAATTTGTAGTTTTTTTGGGCTTAGTATTTTTTTAAATAATAATGTTTATGCTGAGAATATTGGTCAGGGAGGACAATCATTCAGAACTCAATATGAAGGTGCTTCTAAGTCTGGATGCGATTATTTTCAAACTTATGGACCTACTGGTCAAAGACAGGAAAGTGATAGTAGTAGAGCTTGTAAAAAAGCTATTAAGGAAGGCGCATCCGGAAATGGTAAGAAAGTTACTAACGCGCAAGAATGGGTTCTTCTAAGATGTGAAGCATATGGAACTCGAGGTGCAAGTATTAGTGATGGATATAGTGGAGCTACAAAAAATTCAAAAGAATGCCAACAGGAATCCATAAAGCAGGGTTTTTCTAAGAAAGACAGTGTTGCTACTGATAAGGAAGTTACTAAAGATACTTCAAAAGCTTCATCAGATAATAAGCCTGGTGAAGGTGATAAAGATAAAAATAATAAAGACAAAAATTCTTGCGCTGTTGAATGGGTAGGTTGGATTGTTTGTCCGATTATTCGTGCTTCAACTGGTGTTGTTGTCACTCTATATAATTTTATGCAAACGAATTTCTTAAATATTAAGTCTGATCAACTTTTCTCAAATTCTGAAAAAGGACAAAAAGCATTTAAACACTGGGTGACATTTAGAGATATTGCAAATATATTTTTTGTAATTATGATCGCAATAATAATTTTCTCGCAAGTGACTGGTGCAGGGATTTCTAACTACGGCATTAAGAAGATGCTGCCAAAAATTATTATTTATGCAATTTTAGTTAATATTTCTTGGTATATTGTTGTAATTGCTATTGATATCTCAAATATCGTTGGCAGCACCTTATTTAAATGGCTATCAGATAATGGTAGATGGGATTTTTCAAGTGATGCTCAAACGGGGCAGTCTCCTGTTGAAGGTATTCTAACGGGTCATGCAAAAATAGGCGCACTAATTGCGGCTGGAGTCACTGCTGCTCTTGTTGCGGGTAGTACGATTCTTCTTTTCCTTGTATCTGCAGCATTTGCTGTTGTGATGACAGTATTTATATTAATGGTAAGAGAAGCGGCTGTTATTATTCTTGTAGTAACTTCTCCTTTAGCTTTTGTTGCAGGGTTATTGCCAAATACAGAAGGATTTTTCAAGAAGTGGACTAAGCTTATGAAAAATATGCTAATGATTTACCCAATTTGTTCATTGATGGTAGGTGGAGCCTTGTTTGTTTCTAATCTATTATATAGCGTATCTGATGATGAATTGCTTAAAACTATTTACGGCGTTTTGCCTATACTATCACTATTTGCAATTATTGCAGTTATTAAAACTGTGCTTTCGTTTATTGATGGCTTGACTGGTGGAAATTTGCGTGGCGCCATTGATAGAATGTCTGGTAAAATTAATTCTGTTGGCCAGAATTCAAACTGGGCTAAAGCTCTAAGAGAGAAAGAAGCAAAAAGAAGCATTGGTGGAATTGCTATTGGTGAAAAAGCCCGTGCAGCCAAATATGAAGAAAAGCAATATGGAAGAAACCGCAAGGAACTTCGAAAACTTCAAGCAAAGAAGAACCTTACGCCCTCAGATTATCGAAGAAGGGCACAACTTGGTGCTAATATTAGTAGTTTTGAAAAGAGTCAGATGGACGGAATGATTGCCGCTATGACAGATGGAATTGGTAACAGTGTGTCGAATGTTGATTCTGAGCTTGCAAGAATTTCGAATGTTTCTGATCCTGTTCAACAAGGTTTGATGTATAGTGCTCTTTCACAAGCGGTAACAAAATCGGGTCTTAATGGCGCGGGCCAAGCTGCTGCAATGAGCAGTATTGCTAATAGTGCTTTAAATATTGGTGATGCTGAACAAAGAAAATCTGTTGCTGCTCAAATTGCATCAAAAGCAGGTAGTGATATCAAGAAAGTTAATCCTGCCGCAGCAAAAGCAGTTATGCAAGATTTTTCTTCAGGAAATATTAAATCTGTTCAAGATTTCGAAAATGATATTTCAACATACTCAGGTGCAAGTGCTAAACAAATGGCTGATTGGTCTGACATGTCTAGCGCAAATGTTAATGACAACAAAGCGTTTAAGGCAATGCAAAGCGCATTTAATAGTGGTGACCAAAGTAAGATTTCGCAAGCGCAGAATATGGGCAAGATTGCCGAGCAAGCTCTTACCGCTAATGCAAATGGAACAATGTCTCTAACACCAGACCAGCAAGCTAATTTTGCAGCGATGCAAAAGCTAGCTCAATCACATACTTCGCAAACAGCACCGGCTTCAGCTACGACAAACAATAATAGCTCTGTGAATACTCAATCTTCTCCTAGTCAAAAGGTAGAAGTAACTGCTGGACAGAATTGGCAAACATCGGCTCCGCAACAAGCTCAGACTAGCTCTTCTGATACGGCTTCTAGTTCTAGCTCTGTTACGTATAGTGCGCCTGCAGCACAAGTTAGCCGAGCCTCGCAGCCGATAAATAATAATAATCAAAATATTCAACCTCGGCAAACTGCAAGTGATCCATATCACCCAAATAGAAGGCGTCATTAAAACTAAAACACTCCGCGAGGGGTGTTTTTTCTTTGCTGAATGTGCTAAAATTAAATAAGTGAATAATTCGAAAAGGAGAAATATGAAAATTGCATTAATTGGTTTTGGGCTCGAGGCAAAAAGTGCTTATGATTATTTTAAAAGTATTGATCAAAATAATACTTTTGAAATTTATGACGAAAACCCAAAAAGTAAGATTGAGCTACCAAATGGCGTTAAATTCTTTGGTGATTTTCATGATTTTTCAAAAATTCAAGCAGATTTGATTGTGCGAACACCTGCAGTTAATCCTAGGCGTTTGCCAAAAAATGCTAAAATTACGTCTGTTACAAATTTATTTTTCGAAAAATGCCCAGCACCAATTATTGGTGTAACCGGCTCAAAAGGTAAGGGAACGGTGTCGAGTTTTATTGCTGAAATTTTGCGTGCAGCTGGTTTAAGTATTCATCTTGTTGGCAATATTGGCTTACCAGCACTTAACGAGCTTTCGAAAATTCAAAAAGATGATGTCGTGATTTATGAACTCAGCAGTTTTCAGCTTTGGGACGCTCAAAAATCGCCGCATATTGCAATTTTAAATAATCTTGAAGTTGACCACCTTGATGTTCATGATGGCTTTAAAGATTATGTGGCAGCAAAAATGAATATTGCTAAAAATCAAACCGAGAATGATTTTTTTATTTTTAATGCTGAAAATACAATAGTTTTAAAAAATGTTGAAAACTTAAAGAGTCAGCTCAAGGCAGAACTTCAGCCTTTTCAGGATTATAATTTAGCCCATATTCAAGAGAACCATTTTTTATGGGGAGATGAAGTTCTCTTTGAAACTGATATTTTGAAAATTCCAGGCGAACATAATCAAAAAAATGCTTGTGCCGCGATGATTGCAACTTTTGATTTTTTGTGTGAAAAAGGTTTTGAAAATGAGGAAATATTCGATTTTTGGCGAGAAGGGCTTTCGAAATTTACAGGTTTGCCACATCGGTTAAAATTTGTTCGTGAGTTTGAGGGTGTGCGATTTTATGATGATTCCATTGCAACCACACCGGGTAGTGCGATTGCTGCACTAAATTCTTTCGAAAAACCAAAAATTCTAATTCTTGGTGGAAGCAATAAAGGCGCCGATCTAAGTGAGTTGATTGAAAAAATTACAAAAATGCCAGAGCAAGAACTTCGAAAGGTAATTCTAATGGGGGCAGAATCTGAAAAACTAGCCCAGAAATTGATATCAAGCGGATTCGAGCGGTTTATAAATTTAGGCACAAAAACAAATATGCAAGAAGTTGTAAAAACTGCTTTCGAAAACGCAAAAAGTGGTGATGTGGTTATTTTGAGCCCTGCTCATGCCAGTTTTGATATGTTTAAAAGTTATGTTGATCGCGGCGAACAATTTGTTGAAAATGTAAACCTTTTATGATATAATTTATATTATGGCTAAAAAGCAAACTAAATCTACAAAGAAATCTGCTTTAAAACTAAAAGCAGTAGACCCAAAAGCACAATTTGCAGGTTTCAAAAAATTCATTAAAGATCAAGGATTGATCGGAATGGCGATCGGTTTAATTCTTGGAACGGCTTCTGGTGATCTTGTTAAGTCTTTGATTAATAATATCATTATGCCACCACTTGGTTTCGTTCTTGGATCGGCCGAAGGTTTGAAAGGCGTTGTTTGGAATATGGGAAAAACACCAGCAGGTAAAGAGGCGGTTCTTTCTTACGGTGCATTTTTGAACGATATTATTAACTTTTTGGTAATTGCTTTCGTTGTATATTTCGTACTTTTGTTTGTTGAAAAACTTTTCACAGACGATGATATTGAAGCAGAAGCTGAAAAGGCAGCAAAGAAATAAATCATGGATAAGCTGAAAGCTCGCGTTAGCGAAATTTTAAATGAGCTTGAAAAAGCGAGCTTGAAGCTTAATCTTGAAAGCAAAAAAAATCAAATCTCAGATTTAGAGGTTGAAATTTCGAATCCAGAAATTTGGCTAAACCCTAGAACTGCACAAGAAAAAGTTAAAAAACTTGCTGATTTAAACAAGGAAATCCACCCTTGGTTGGTTTTAAAAACGCAAGTTGAAGATATTTTAGAATTGATAAATCTTAGCGATGATGAGCTTCTTGAAGAGTTTGAAGCTCAAATTTTGCAATTCGAAAATGATTTTGAAGAGCTAAAAAAACAGCTTTTATTCGATGGAGAATTTGATAGCGGCGATACAATCGTTCGAATTACAGCTGGTGTTGGCGGGACTGATGCGCAAGATTTTGCTGAAATGTTGGAGCGGATGTACTTGCGTTGGGCTGAAAAAAATAAGCTAAAAACCGAGCAAATTGAGCGAAGCGTTGGTGAAGAAGCCGGGATCAAAACTAGTGTTTTCGAAATTCAAGGCCTTTATGCTTATGGTAAAATGCGAAGTGAAAATGGTGTGCATCGTTTGGTGCGGATTTCGCCGTTTAACAGCGGTGGAACTCGTGAAACTTCTTTTGCTTTAGTTGAAGTTTTGCCAAAAATTGATACGCCAGAACATGTTGAAATTGCTGAAAAAGACCTTCGAATTGATGTTTATCGCTCTGGCGGAAAAGGCGGGCAAGGTGTAAACACAACTGATTCAGCTGTGCGAATTACACACATTCCAACTGGTACGGTTGTGGCAATTCAGAATGAACGCTCACAAACGCAGAATAAAGAAACCGCAATGAATATTTTGCGTGGAAAACTTGTGCAAATGAAAATGGAACAGCACGCACAGAATTTGAGTGAACTTCAAGCTGGAAAATCTGCTGATTGGGGTTCGCAAATTCGAAATTATGTTTTGAACCCTTATAAAATAGTTAAAGATACACGAACTAAATATGAAGAAAAAGATGTTGAAAAGGTCTTAAATGGCGAAATTGACGGATTTATCTTTGCATTTTTAGAAAGTTCGAAAGAATAAAAACATAAGCATATAACAAAACTTTAATTTTGTGATACGTTTATTTTGCAATAATTTTTTTAAAAAACTCTTGCAATAAAAAAGCTTATACTGTATAATTAATAAAGGTTGGCTCTTTAGCTCAGTTGGTAGAGCAGAGGCCTGAAGAGCCTTGTGTCCCCAGTTCAAGTCTGGGAGGAGCCACCAATTTTTTTGATAAATTCCGCTTTGGCGGTTTTTTATTTTTATAAAATAAAGTTTCGAAAAGCACTTGAAAAATTTAAAAACATAAGTATAATGGTAAATATGAATAGATTCAAAAAAGGTGCAGTTAAAGGTTCAACAATCGCAATTATTCTGTTGAGCATCGGTTTTGCTGGTGCTGGTTCATTTGGAATTTGGGCTTATATTGAATACAACAATGTAAAAACAGATGTTGAAGGAAAAATTGATTTACAGGTTGCTGAAGGAAAACGAAAACAGCAAGAAGATGATGAAAAGAAATATAACGAAGAGCGACGAAAAACCGTTAAAGAATTTCGTGCTCCAGAAGATTTAGGAAAGGTAACTTTTAGTTATCCAACATTCTGGAATCAATATGTCGAATCTAACGGTTCTGATCGAAAGGGGTTCTTCTCTTATTTCTATCCAGATACAGTGCCTCCAGTTCCAAAAGACGGCAAAGATACTCAGCGTTTCGGCTTGCGCGTAGCTATTTACGAAAAGAGTGTAGACGAAGTTCTTAAAGAATTTAACGAAGCTATCAAAAAGGGTGAGCTTTCTTCTGAAGCCGTAACGGTTAATGGATATCCAGCAACAAAAATTGCAGGGTTATTCCCTGGACCAGAGAAGAACAATCGAATTCGTGGAACAGCTTATTATTTTAAATTAAATAGTAAAACTTTGATGATTCGAACCGATGCCGATACCTACAATAATGTCTTGAACGAAAATGTTTTAAGCACTCTAAAAATGGATTAGCTTTTAAAAATAGCAAAAATTTGCTATAATAAAAATATGGATGAGCGGGAGTTTTTAAATCTGGTAGCAAAAGAAAGTAGTTTTCTTATTGCTGCTCACGAGATGAAAACCCCGCTTTCAATTATTCGCCAGCTTTCTTTAACTTTGAATGATGATGAAATTGAGCTTTCTAATTCTGAAAAAAGCCGAATTTTACGCCAAATTGATGTCACTAGTGAGAGGGCTTTGCGACTCGTTCAAGATCTAACTAAAATTTCAAAGCTTGAAGATGCAATGTTCGAGCTTGAGCCTATAAATTCAAAAAAAATCTGCAATGATGTGGTTGCAGAAATTGCCGATGTTTTCAAACTTCACGGTAGAGTTATTAGGTTTAAAAACGTTCGAAAAAATGAGTTAATCATGGCGAATTATGAATTGCTTCGTTCAATTTTAATGAACTTCTCAGATAACGCACTTTATTCTTCTAACGAAAAGAGTGAAGTTGAAATTAAAATTTCAAATATTGGTGAAAAAGTTCGAATTTCAGTTCGAGATTATGGCGAAGAATTACCGCTTTCAATTTGGCATTCAGTTAAAAAACAGAATCATCAGCCGGTTCGAGCGAATTCTCGGCCGCAGAGTTCTGGCTTGGGTATTTTTATTGCTCAAAGTTTTGCAGCGGCAATGGGAGCAAAAATTGGTGTGATTCGCCACCGTGATGGAAGCACTTTTTATGTTGATTTAAACCGTTCTGGTCAGTTGAGTTTATTGTGAAAAAAATTTTAATTATTGAAGATAATACAATCTTGGCAGATAATTTTGAAATAATTTTGCGTTCAAATTTTTTAATTTCGAAAGTTAATTCTGCGCAAAAAGCAATCTTAGAGATTGATAGAAGTTTGCCAGACTTAATTTTTCTCGATATTTTGCTTGAAGGGCATTCGGCTTTTGCTCTTTTAAATGAATTACAGAGCTATGCAGATACGGCAAAAATTCCAGTGGTAATTTGTTCAGATTTGGCAAGTGAAATAGATTTCGAAAGTTTAAAATTGTTCAATGTTCGCCATATTTTTGATAAATCGCAGGTTTCACCAAAAGAAATTCGCACAAAAATTAAGGAGATTTTAGATGAATAATTCACGCAAAAAAACTCTGGCTATAGTTTTGCGGCGAACTGATTTTGGCGAGGCCGACCGAATTATAAATTTATTGAATCCAAATGGCAAACAGGTGGCAATTGCGCGTGGCGTTCGAAAACCAAAATCAAAGCTTGCTGGTGGAATTGAGTTTTTTTCGCTGAATGAAGTGGTTTTAATTGAGGGGAAAAGTGAAATGAAAACGCTTTCTTCAGCGAGAATGTGCGAGTTTTTTGGTGAAATTTTGAAAGATTTTGAAAGAACTGATTTCGCCTACCAAGCAATTAAAAAGGTTTCGAATCTTTGCGAGCATATTGAATCGGCTGAATTTTTCGAAATTTTGTTAAAAGTCTTTCGCAGTTTGAATGATTTTGAAATCAGCTTAGATTTGGTTCGAAAATGGTTTATTCTTAAAATTGCAGAATTTTCTGGCGATGAAATCAATCTTGAAACAGATAAAAATGGCAAGAAATTGCAGGCAAATTTAAGGTATGATTTTGATTTTTATGATAAGGTTTTTATGGAAAGTTTTAGCGGTAAATTTGATGCAAATGATATTAAATTTTTGCGACTAATGGTTTCAAGCGAGCCAAAAGTTGTTTCAAAAATTAAAGGTTGTGATATTTTTTTGAACAAAATTGAAGAAATAATTCCAAGATTTTAAAATAGGCTTTTAAAAGTCTATTTTTGTTATTTACTTTTAAAAAAGAAAGTGGTATAATGAATTTAAGCATAAGTATTTATATAATTAAAAAGGGAGAAAAAATGAATTTTCGAAGTAAAATATCAATTCTTATTCTTGCGGCATTGTTATCG
>CAUUHI010000008.1:0-10665 GCA_963544935.1 uncultured Saccharimonas sp. (SeqCode)
AAAAGAAAATGATATAATAATAAAAGATGAACAAAAAACTTTCGAAAAGGCTAAAAGAACTGCCAAATTCTGCTGGCGTTTATTTTCATAAAAATTCGAAAGATGAGATTATTTATGTTGGAAAAGCGGCAAATTTAAAAAATCGTGTGCGGCAATATTTTCAAAACTCGCGCGGAAAAGATCCAAAAACTGAAGCTTTAGTAGCAGAAATTGTAATGACTGACTGGATTGAGGTTGAGACTGAAATTGATGCGCTATTTTTGGAAAGCGAGATGATTAAGCGCTACAAGCCACAATATAACATACTTTTGCGGGATGATAAATCGCCAACTTATGTGCGAATTGGCTTTCGTGATAAAATTCCACACATCAGTTTTACTAAAAATCCGCTTGATGATTTGGCAGAATATTTTGGCCCATTTTATAATTCTAATGCGGTAAAGAAATCGGTGCGGCTACTTCGAAAAGTATTTCCGTATTATTTGAGCGAAAAAATGCCAACAAAAAATAGTTTATATTTTCAGATTGGCTTAACTCCTGGGCTAGAAAATTTTGAACCACATTCGGCCGAATATCAGCAAAAAATGATAGAATATAAACGTAATTTACGTAAGCTCTCGCGATATCTAAAAGGTGAACGAAAAATGCTCCAGCTTGAAATTGAGAAAGAAATGCTTGATTTTGCGAATGAACAGAATTTTGAAATGGCCGCAAAAAAACGTAACCAACTGCGAGATTTGAGTGAGCTTGGCAAGCAAGTTATTTTTTCAAATGAGGAATTTTTAGATATTTCGAAAGATCACGCATTAGCAAAATTGGCGGAAATTCTCTCACTTGAAATTCCACCGCGGCGAATTGAGGCTTATGACATTTCGCACACGGGTGGAGAAAACAATGTGGCGTCGATGGTGGTTTTTACGAATGGGTTGAGTGATAAACGAGAGTATCGAAAATTTAAAATGGCAACTGGCGGAAATGATGATTTTCTTCATATGAAAGAAGTTTTAATACGGAGATTTTCGAAGCGAAACGAAAAATGGGGATGGCCTGATTTGGTTTTGATTGATGGTGGAAAAGGTCAATTAAGTGCAGTGCGAGAAGTTTTACCGAGTGATATTTTAGCGATCGGAATTGCCAAGCGTGATGAAGAGATTATTTTTGATACGCAAAATTCAAACCTCAAAACTAGTTGGTTAGATAAAAACTTCGAAAAAAATGATAGAGATTTTTCTGTTCGGCGAGAGGGCGATTTTTTGATACTAAATTTGCACCTTTTGCAAAGCCATTCACACGGCCACGCCCGCAACTTGCTAGGTGAAAGCAACTCAGAATTTAGTGATTTGACTAAACTTTTTCAGCGGATTCGTGATGAAGCTCACCGATTTGCGATTAACTATCATTCTAATTTGCGAACTAAAAAGCAAACTCAGAACGCACTAGAAAAAATTGATGGTATAGGAGCAAAAACGCGGACAAAATTATTGCGAGAATTCGGTTCGTTAAAAAAAATTCGCAAAGCTCCCGTGCAAGAGCTTTCGAAAATTGTTGGCGAAAAATTAGCTCAAAAAATTAAGCAAAATTTGTAATTTTCTTGAAATTTTGGTAAAATATACATAAGTATTATGGTGGGTAAAGGCAGAATTAAAAAGCGTCTTAAACAGATACAATCGCTTAAAAATTGGCAATTGTTTATTTTACTTATACTTGTGATTTTTGTAAATTTAACAGCTCTACGTTTGAATAATGTGGGAATGATTCGTAGAAGAGAGGCTGTTGAAACGGCTGATAAATCTGGTGATGTTGAAACTACCAGAAAAGCAACAATTGAATTAGCTAATTACGTTTATGCTCATATGAATAGTGGCGGAATTTTTTATAGTGATGAAACTCACTGGTTTAAAATGAACCGAGAAGTGAAAATTGTGTGGGCGAATATTTATGAAAGTGATACAAGAAAAGCCGAGCAGGTTGCTCGTGAAACTGAAAGTAATAATCCGAATGGAAATATTTTTAAAAAGGCGGAAGAAGCTTGTCGGCCAAGGTTTCGTGGTGGATATTCTTTAGCGTATCAGCAGTGTATTTTAGATGAGCAAAATAAATATCCTGCAAGTAGTCAGGGTCAGGTTAAGGCTGAATACCCAAATATTTCAGAATATACTTATAGTTTTGTCGCACCAATTTGGTCACCAGATTTGGCTGGATGGACAACTTTAGTAGCAATAATTTTAATTTTTATGATTGTAATAAAAATGATAACAACTATAATTCTTAAGCTTATTTTGAAAAAATATACACCAAAAGTGTAAAAAGGCTTGACACCACTTTAAAACTGATATACAATGAAAATATACAACAGTAGTAATGAAAGGATAGAAATGGCTTATAGTCAAACAAATTCAAAAGGAATTACATATTATTTGCATAAAAGTGAAGTAACTTTGCGTGGCGGAAAACCACAAACAATTTACTTCTTTGCTAAAAAAGAAAAGAACGATAAGGGTGAGCCTTGCAACCTTCCAGAAGACCGAATTGTAAAAGAAAATCCACGAAATGGCTTCTTGACAGTTTCTCGTAAGAAATAATCAATTTGTAAAAACCGCCTCTCATTCAGATGGGGCGGTTTTTATAAATTTAGAACAAAAATAAAAACGCCAATTAGGCGATTTTGGTAGGGGATGCTGGGTTCGAACCAGCGACCAATCGTGTATGAGACGACTGCTCTAACCGCTGAGCTAATCCCCCGACTATTTAATTATATCAGAAAATGTGATAAAATTAAATAGTGAAATTAAACTTAAACGATTTAAAAACCAAAACTCGCCGTGCAAAATATTATTTTTCGAACGATATTTTGACTTTGAGTAATATTATTATGGCCAGTGTGATTTTTATATCGATAATTTGGGTTTGGGGAAATATTGCAGCGATGGAGAAAAATTATTCAATTCAAAAAAAGCTCGAACTAAAGCAGCGCCAAGCTTTAATTGATGAAATTAGTTATAAAACACTTGAATATGAACAAAAATATCTGAAAAGTTCTGAATATCAAGAGCTTGCCGTACGTGAAAAGCTTGGTCTTGCAATGCCGGGTGAGCATGTTTTGATTCTTTCGAAATACCCAGAAGAACAAAAGAAAGAACAAATTAAAACGCCAAAGCCTTCAAATTTTACGCAATGGATTAACTTTATTTTTGGTGGAAATGCTCAAAAAGCAACAAAATAGCTAAAAACTCTTGACTTTTAAGTATCTACGTGATAAAATATAAAACAGATATCGCGGGATGGAGCAGTCTGGTCAGCTCGCTTGGCTCATAACCAAGAGGTCGTAGGTTCAAATCCTACTCCCGCAACCAAGAAATTATTTCAAAAGATAACTTTTCAAAAATGGAAGGTTATTTTTATTTATAAAAATAAAAATCGTTACAAAATTTGCAACGATTTTCTATATAATTTCTGGTAGTAGCGGCGGGGATTGAACCTGCGACCTTAGGCTTATGAGTCCTACGCTCTAACCAACTGAGCTACGCTACCATAATGTTTATATTTTAGCACATTGAAAAATTTTTTTCAAGAGAAAAGCTCGCTAATTTTGCGAGCTTTGTATTCTTAGATTAAATCTTCGAACTCGTCAAATTCATTAAAGCGTGAAATTCTCGCATCAATGAAGTTTCGTAGTTCTTTTTTAGTTCGGTGTCTATCCCATGAGGACATTCGTTCGTGTTGTGCCATTTATTTTCCTTTTTGTTTTTAAATAATATTACGTTATTTATAATAACATATAAAAATATAAAAGTCAAGACTTTTTTTGAAAAAACTTAAACATTTTTCTTGATTTTCGCTTGTGCTTATAATATAATTTAAATGAAGCTTATGGAAATTTGGATGATTTTAATAGTGGTAATTTTAGCAGCAATGGTGCATGCTAGTTTTCATTTGAGTATTAGCGTTCTAACACTTTTGAGTGGGCATACTTTAAGCAAGAAGAAATCGCATTTACAATTAACAAAGTTGTCTATGTCTTTAGTTTTTGGGTCAGTTTTTGCAACTATTCTCATTTTTTCAACTTTTGCATATTTTGCTGGAATATTTTATAATATTGCATTTTCGAAAGTAGCTTGGGCGGTTTTGGCTGGTATTTTAGTTGCTGCTGGGATCTCAACTTGGATTTTTTATTATCGAAGAGGCAAAAACATACCAAATAGTACGGAACTTTGGATTCCTCGTTCAATGGCGAAGTTTCTTAACGAGCGAGCAAGCAAAACTGTTCATTCGGCTGAAGCTTTTTCGCTAGGAATTGTGAGTGTTTTGAGTGAAATATTGTTTTATTTTGCATCTTTGGCGATTTCAGCAATTTTAGCCTCACGTGTTTCGCTGGCCCATCAATTTGCTATTTTAGTAATTTATGTTTTAATTTCTAATTTACCAATTTTTAGTATTGCTTGCATGATTTCTGGTGGGCATCCAATTTCAGAAATTCAAGCTTGGCGGAATAAGAATAAGCGTTTTATGCAATTTTCAGCAGGTTTGGAAATGATAATTTTAGCATTTATAACTGGTGTTGTAATTTTTACGCCAGAATTTTTAGGAGTTTCGCTATGAGAATGGTTGTAAAATCTGATGGAGAAGTTGAGAAATTTGATTATAAAAAATTGCAAAAATCCTTGAGCGAAACTTTTTTAATTGTTAGATCTCCAGAAGGGCAAAGCAATGAATTCGTTCGAAAAACTCTTCTCGAATTTGCGGATTGGCAAAGAAACAAACCAGAAATTACAAGTGGCGATATTCGAAGACAAACCGGAGCAATTCTACAGAAAGTCCATCCAGAGGCAGCGTATATTTATAAAAATTTCAAGAGCATAATTTAAGGAGTGGAAAATGGCTAAAAGAAAATTTGATTTTGATTTAATTGTTCTTGGAAGTGGAGCGGGTGGTTCAGCGGCAGCAAATATTGCAGCAAAAGCTGGGTTAAATGTTGCGATTGTTGAAAATGATCTTTTTGGTGGTGAATCGCCAAATTATAGTGATATTCCACGAGCGGCAATTTCGAAGGTTAAAAAAGCTTTTTTTGAGGCAAAAAAGGCTGAAAAAATGGGTTTACGCTCGGCAAATTTAACTTATAATTTTCCAATAATTTCTGCTTGGAAAAAAATTGTGATTGAACGAACTGGCGCTCATGATAATCAAAAGTTTTTCGAAAGCATGGGGATTAAAACTTTTCGCGGTGAAGCCAGATTTTTAACTCCGAATGAGATTTCGATTAATCAAAAGCATTATTCGGCGAAGAATTTCTTAATTGCAACTGGTTCGAAAATTTCAATTCCAGATATTAAAAATATTGAAAATGTGCGATACTATACGCCGAAAACAATTTTCGATATTGCTCGTCCGCCTAAAAGTATTTTTATTGTTGGTGGTGGAGCTGAGGCGGTTGAAATTGCTCAAATTTTGGCTATTTTTGGTACGAAAGTCTATATTAGTGAAGTTTCGGCACGACTTTTGCCAAAAGAAGACGAAGAAGTTGGAATTACTATTGAAAATATTCTAGTTGAAGAAAGTCATGTTTATGTTTTACCGCAAACTCGAGTGGTAGCGGTGCAAAAAGACGGCTTGATGAAGCGAGTGATCTTTCAACGAGGCGGAACCGAGAAATTTGTGCGAGTTGATGAAATTCTGGTTGTAGGTGAAAGAATACCGAACATAGATATAGGCTTAGAAAATGCGCATATTGATTTTTCGAAAGATGGAATTGCTGTAAATGAATTTTCGCAAACTTCTATGAAGCATATTTTTGCGGTTGGTGGTGCGGTTAATCCACAAGCTCAAACGGCAGAGATCCTACTTGAAAGCCGAACGGTTGCGCACAATATTTTACATTCACGCTCAAAAATTGAGGTTAAATTTCCGCTTTCGCCTCGTACAATTTCAACTTGGCCAGAAATCGCCACGGTTGGTTTAACTGAAGACGATTGCTTGAAGAGAGATTTAAAATATAAAACTGCAATTGCACCACTTAATTTAATCGCAAAAAGCAATGTTGAGAATTTCAGTAGTGGATTTGCTAAAATTGTTTGTGATAGGAAGGGGAAGGTTATTGGCGGAAGTATTGTATCGCCAGATGCAATAAACTTGATTTCGCAAATTTCTTTGGCGATTCGAAATGAAATGACGGTGCACGATTTGGCTGAGATTCCACAACCATTTTTAAGCTGGAGCGAGATTATTCGTGTGGCAGCTCATAAAATTAAATAAAACTAAACGCCCAAAAGTTAAAATGGGCATTTTTATTTTTTTGAAATTTGAATTTTTAAGCAAAAAATGGTAAAATTAATATAGACTTACAGATAAAAATTAAGGAGAATTATGGCTGGTCATAATAAATGGTCAAAAATTAAACGACAGAAAGGTGTAAATGATGCAAAACGGGGCGCAATTTTTACACAAATTGGAAATCAAATTGCAATTGCAGCTCGTAGTGGCGCCGATCCAGACATGAACCCAAGTTTGGCACTGGCAATTGAGAAAGCTCGTGCTGTAAATATGCCAAACGCGAATATTGAGCGTGCAATTGCTCGCGCAGCAGATAAAAACTCGGCAATACTTGAGGAAATTACTTACGAAGGTTATGGTCCAGATGGAATTGGTTTGGTTATTGAAACCGCAACAGACAATCGTAATCGAACTTTTCCGGAAGTTAAAACTGCTTTAGTAAAAAATGGTGGCCGAATTGCTGACGCGGGGAGCGTGATGTTTCAGTTTGCTCGCAAAGGTGTAATTTTGGTTGAAGCGACAGGTGAAGATGCACTACTCGAAATTCTTGATGCTGGTGCAGAAGACGCGGTTGAAGAAGATGGCGAAATTATGGTTTATACCGACCAAAAAGATTTAATGAAAGTTCGAAAAGAACTAATTGAAAAAGGTTTAACTGTAAAAGAAGCCGAACTTCAATACGTGCCAAATATGGAAGTTGAAATCACTGACGACGAAACTCGTGCGAAAGTTGAAAAATTGATGGATGCACTTGACGACGTTGATGACGTGGTGAATGTTCATACGAACGCTAAAATAGATTAAACAATAAAAAGCTTTCGAAGATTTCGAGAGCTTTTTATTTTTTAAAAATTTACTTGACATTACTATAGCTATTTGTTATAATCGTAAATACTTAAGTAATACCGGTAGGTGCTTAGGCGTAGTTTTTCTGATATTGTTTGTTGTGAAATAAAATTAGAAAATTACATTTTTTACCGGAGTTCATTTGAATTTTTTATTGAAAGTTGGTACTGTTATGGCTAAAGGAAATAATGGCAATAATGGTGGAAACCCTACTCAAGGTTCTGGTTTCGGAACTAATGGTGGCGGTCGTCGCAATTAGAATAAGTTTAGCTGCTTTATAGTACAGTAAAAATTGAAAGTTGAAATTCTTTCCGTATCTGGGGCAAAAGCCCCTATTTTTATAGGTAAAAACATGTTTAATTTAATTTTTAATTCAGATATAAGTAATTCGCTAAAAACTAAAATTCATAATTATTTTGAAAAATATAATAATACTTTTTTGCGATATTTTCCAAAAATGAGCGATGTTGATATTTATTTTTCACATGCTCAAAAGGCTAACCCAGAGATAAGTAAAAACCAAAAAGTTTGGGGCGTTGCTCATCTTAAAGATAATTTTATGGAGTTTGTAATCTTCGAAGATGATTTTTCTGAAGCAGATTTTGTTCAAAATATTTTTCACGAGCTAAACCATGTATTTCGAGGTTTTTATGAACGTAATTTTTGGTTAATAGTAGATATTGTCTCTGAAGGTTTAGCGGTAAATTTTGAGAAACAAGTTAGAACTGAAACTGGCATTTTCTGGAAAGATAAGCCGTTTTATTATTTCGAAAATGAAAAGGCAATAATTTTAAAGCGGCTTGCTGAAGCGATTGATATTTGTGAAAATAAAAAAGACTATGACTATAATGCATGGCTGTATAACTTTAACGGTGAAAATCCTGATTTTCCACACAATTTGGGCTATAAAATTGGTGATTTTTTGGTTGGTGAATATTGTAAATTCTATAAAATTAAACCAATTGATGCTGTGCGAATTCCAACAATGGAATTTATTAAATTTGCCAAAAAGGAGATTTTAAAATGCGAAAAATAATCTTAGGAAATTTTAAAAATAATAAAGTTTTCCGCAAGAAATTGCGTTCCAGCTATAGGCAAGCATTACGAATTTTACGGCCACAATTTGGCGAGAACAAAGGTTATGACTTGGTTTTTTGTCGAAAAATTTGGACTTATTCTGATGATGGAATTGATTTTTATAGAAGGCAAAATCATGCTGCTTTTGAAATTTGTGAGATTTTTAGAGATATTCGCAATATTGATATTCGAAATGCGATAATTCGAGCTGTTGCGAGCGAGAATTTGCGGAAATTAAATTTTAAAAACGAATTTTTAATGGATATCTTGGCGGTTGGCGGAGGATTTTATCTGGCTGGAATTTCAAAAAATATTAAACTTTTACCCGAGATTAAGAAAGATTTTTTAGAATTTTCTAAAAATGCTGAAAAATATGATTTTGATAAATATATGAATAGTGAAAATAAGATTGAGCAGGATTTTCTTGGATTTTTTGCAGCTGAAATTATTTCGAAAATTATAAAAAACCGAAAATTAAATGAAATTTCTGAACAAGAAATTTTTGATGAAATCCAGAAAATATAGTATAATTTTAAGATGAATAACCTTGAATTTCTTGTAAAAAACTATCAAACGCCACCTGAAGCTATCACTTTAGTTGAAAATTCTCGCATTTTACTGCTTGCGGGAATTTCTGGTGCAGGGAAAGACACAACCAAGAAGCATCTTTTAAAAAATGAAGAATATCGTGATATTGTTAGCCACACAACTCGCCAGCCTCGTGAAAATAATGGCAAAATTGAACAAAATGGCGTTGACTACAATTTTATTTCGAAAGAAAAAGCCGAAGAGATGCTTAAAAATCGTGAATTTATTGAGGCGAAATTTGTTCATGGTAAGATTTACGGCACAAGTGTTGCAGAAATTGAAAAAGCAAATCAAAACGGGCAGATTTCTGTAACGGACATTGATATTCAAGGGATTGCAGAATATAAAAAAATGAGCGAGCATGTAGTTGCAGTTTTCATTTTGCCACCAGATTTTGAAACTTGGCGATCACGTTTTGCGAACCGATATTCAAGCGCAGAAGAATTCGAAAAAGATTTCGAAAAACGTTTGCCAGAAGCGATTTCTTCATTGGAGCGAGCACTCGAAGTGCCATATTTTCACTTTATTTTGAATGATGATTTTCGAAATACGGCGCGAATCATTGATCAAATTATGCACCAAGATGTTGAATTTAATTATAAAGACATTGAGGTGCGTGTGCGAGCAAGAAAACTTTTGGAAGATATTAAGAGTAAGTTTTTAGGACTGCAAAAATAACCTAAAAGAAAAAAACCCGCATTTTTTGCGGGTTTAGAAGAGTTATGGTCTGTAATAAATCACAGGATCTGTTTCTATATTAACGTTTGTCTTTGTTGATCCAGCAACTAACTCGGTATTTAAAATGAATACAGGGATTTTAGCAAACTTAATGCTATTAAGAGATTTATTTGTTAAGCCTTCTTTAGCATCAATCTTCCATCCTTCTGGTAAAATAAGATTTCTGCGATCTAAAGCACTGATTAGAAGTAAATAATTTTCTTTGTTAGAATTTTCACCAAAAATCATTACTTTTTTAGGGTTTAGTCTTATTAATTCATCTTTAAGTTCTTTAAAGCTTTTAATCTCTTTGATCATTTTTCTCACTTTTCTTCCACTCTTATTAGTGAAAGCCTTTCAAATTTATTTTGGCGGTTTTCATTCCCGCGGGCGAGCTTTCAGACATTGAAAACCCATCTGCGGAAATGAAAATCTAGAAAAATGAATAGATGATATTACAGATAACTCTCCTTTAAAATTTACTTCTTAGTAATCACTAAGGCTTTGTAATTATAGCATAAATACAATAAAAAGTCAAGCGTTTTGCGAAAGCCGTCTTAAAACGTAAAAATACAAAATTAGCACTCTATTGACCTAAGTGCTAATTTGTGATAAACTTAAGATATGAATATTACACCACGACAAACGCAGATTTTGGTAGCAATTATTGAGCAATACGCTGAAGTTGCCAGCCCAGTTGGCAGTGTTACTTTGGCGAAGCTTTTTAATGTCTCAAGCGCGACAATTCGTTCTGAAATGGCAAAACTTGAAGATCTTGGTCTAATTATGCAACCACATACTTCTGCTGGGCGAATTCCAACTGATAAGGGCTATCGTTTTTATGTAAACCGTTTAACTGCTCAAAGCGAGGGCGAAGATGAACAAATTTTACTAAACGCTAATAATTCGAAAGATAGCTTACGCGGATTTCGGGCAATTTCTTCACGAGTTTCAGCTCAGAATGACCGCGCCGACCATGCAATTCGTTCAGCTGTAGATTCTTTAGTTGAACTTACTGGTAATCTTGGTCTTGCTACAATTGGCGATCAACTTTACATTAATGGAATTTATAATCTTTTTTCTCAGCCTGAATTTGAAAGTGGTGAAGCGGTTCAATCTGTTGCACAGCTTCTTGATAATCTTGAACCATGGCTTCGTGAAGTTACTCCA
>CAUUHI010000009.1:0-9910 GCA_963544935.1 uncultured Saccharimonas sp. (SeqCode)
TACGTGAGCTCCAATTTTCTTCAATAATTTTTGGTAGAATTTTCTTGATAGTTTCCTCATCAATCTTTAAAAGTGGGCGTGCTTGGCCTTCTTTCAAATCGCCAGAAACAATATAATCTTTAACAATTTGTGGAAGCTTTAATAAACGCAAGGTATTTAAAACCGCACTTTCGCTTCTCCCGCCAACACGTTCGCCAATTTCCTTTGCCGTTAAATTAAATTGTTCACGAAGCTTTGAATAAGCTTCAGCCATCTCAAGAACATTTAAATTATCGCGCTGAATATTTTCGATCAAACTTAATTCAAGGCGGTTTTGGTCAGAAAGCTCGCGAACAACCGCAGGAACCTTTTCTAGCCCCACGAGCTTTGAGGCGCGATAACGCCTCTCACCAGCAACAATTAAAAACTTCGAGCTTTTTCGAACAACTACAATTGGCTGTAAAACACCATGAATTCTAATTGAGTTTGCGAGTTCTTCAAGCTTTCCTTTATTGAAGTGCCGGCGAGGTTGCTCTGGATCAGGCGAAATATCACTAATTTTTAGCTCTTTTAGTTGGCTTTTGTCATATTCTAAACCTAACTCTGAATCGATTTTTTCATCAATGATCATCTCAGTTGGAATCAAAGAAGAGAATCCACGACCAAGTCCTTTTTTTGCCATTATTTGCCCCCTTCTATACGCTGAATAATCTCTTTCGAAACTGCTCTATAAGCACGAGCACCCTTGCTGAATCTATCATAAACACCGATAGGAACACCGTGGCTTGGAGCTTCTGCAAGGCGAATATTCCGCGGAATTGCATTCGAAAAAATCTTATCTGGAAAGAATTTTTTAATTTCTTCGAGAACTTGCCCGCCCAAAGTTGTGCGAGAATCCACCATTGTTGGTAGAACTCCAAGAAGCTCGAGGTTTGGATTCATCCCCTTTTTTACAAGTTTCATACTTTCAAGAAGCTGACCAAGGCCTTCCATCGCGTAAAATTCAGCCTGAACTGGTAGGATTAAATAATCACTTGCAATAAAACCATTCACGGTCAATAAGCTCAAACTTGGTGGAGAATCTAAAATAACATAGTCAAAATCGGCTTCGACAGATTTTAAAGCATCTTTCAATCGAGTAAATCGACCTTTTGCTGACGCAAGCTCAACTTCGGCATTAGCTAAAATCGGTGTGCTTGGTGCAATTTTTAATTTCGAAAATTCTGTTTCAATAATAATTTCACCTAATTGTTTTTCGCCAGAAACTACATCCGCCATAGTAAAATCAAGATTATTCTTGTCAATACCGAGACCGCTAGTTGCATTTCCTTGTGGGTCAAAATCAACAAGAAGTGTTCGAAAACCTCGCTTTGCAATAAAATAAGCAATATTTATAGCGCTGGTTGTTTTACCAACCCCCCCTTTTTGATTGGTTATCGAAATCACCTTCATAATATTCATATTATATCACAAACCTTTAGCACTTTCAACTTTATTTTAATCTTGATTTTTGGAATTTTGTATGTTAAAATAATAAAGATATTAAATTTAATGAGGATTTTATGAAAAAAGCAGTCATAAAAGTTGGCGGTAAACAATTTATCGTTAGCGAAAAAGAGACCCTTCTGGTGGACCTCCTCCCGCAAGGAACAAAAGAGCTCGAACTTGATGCTTTGATGCTTATTAATGGCGACAAAGTGGAAGTTGGAACTCCTGTTGTGAAAGGCGTGAAAGTTTCCGCTAAAGTTGTTGACGAACTTGTTAAGGGCGAAAAAATCCGTGTGATCCGTTACAAGGCTAAAAAACGCGTTCACAAAGAAAACGGACATCGTCAAAAATACACTAAAATTGAAATTGCTTCAATTAAATAATTAAAAGGCGGCCAGCCATTTAAAAACTAGCTCTCTACTCAAGGGCTAGTTTTTTGTTCATAGATTTGACTATATATTAGAGTTGATGTATTTAATGAAACACTTAATATTTAAATTGTGCGACATAATTATTTTACTAACTTTTTAAACCCATATCCAGTAAAACCAAAAAAATAAACCCCGCTCATGCGAGGTTTATTCAGTTTTCGAAACTATTTTTTCTCTACTTTTTCAGATTTTTTAGCTTCATGAGTTTTTGTCGTTTCAGATTCAACAACTTCATTTGCTTTTTTCGTAAATTCAGCAGTTGCTTTTTTCATTTCTTCACGACTTCGGTACCAGTAAGCTACGGCACCAGTAATCGCCATAATCGCAATCACCATCATTGCAGCCTCAGCAGGACCAGTATGTGGTAGTTCACTTGGAACTTCAGCACATTTTGGATCATTAGCTGCAAGGTTTTCAAGACCCGTAATTTTACATTTATCGTTACAATTTGGGTCATTCTTCTTTAAGTTTCCTTTTCCAGGAATTTCACAAAATTCTTTACGTTCTTGTGGTGTACAATTTTTTTGCACAGTTACAGTTGCTTTATCAGACTTTCCGCCGTTTTCAGTTAAAACTTGAGCCGTATTTGTGATTGTATTGTTTCCACAAATTAATTTCGAAGCATCAATTTTTGCACGAAAGGTTAGCGTTGCAGAACCGCCAAACGAGTAATTTCCGATATTAACTCCAGATTTTACAACGTTATCACTCAAGATTTTACCAGCAGCATCTGATGGAGTTGTAATTCGAACTGTTCCAGGAACAAGAACTAATCCAGCAGGAAGTAAATCTTTAATATTTACATTATTTTGTGAAATTGTTCCAGTGTTCTTATAAGTGATTTTAAACTCAACTTCATCATTTAAACCAACATTTTGATTTTTTGCAAAGTTATTTGCACCAGCTTTCGAAACTGTTTTAGTTGTTTCGAAATCTGCATAATCTGCTTTGAATCGATAAGTTATAACACCTGAATATTGGTCACAGCCAGGAAGCATTCCGTTTAAGCTATCATAACCAAGGTTCGTACCAGAACCAAATAGATTTCCCCCATTCAAGATTTGACCATTTACTGCACCTTTTGTTGTAATTTTAGCTGATCCTTGAATATATCTCAAAGCGACATCTCGCGAAGGAGAACGCAAAACAGCTTGGTCCCAAACTTTTTGTGGTCGGGCGTTTCGAGCGGTAATTTCTGCCCGCACTAGACCTTCTTTACCTTTCGCAATCGTTGAAGGAACAATTGTGTTAAGTTTTGCGTCTAAAGCAATTCCACGATAGCTATTCTCTTTTGAATTTAAAGAACTTTTCGCATTGTTATGATAATAGATATAAACTTCATATTCTCGACCAGGTACGATATCAATACTATCAACAAAATTTCCCACACCAGCTTGACGAACTCGAACGAAATTTCGCTCATCTCCAACGGTTGGATTATTTGTAATAGAGTTGAATGTTACATAGTCGGCAGGGTTTTCGGCAGTGAAAGTTTGCCTTTCTGGGCCATAAGCGAAAGCGCTTCCGCCTAAAGCTACCGCCCCGATGAGGGCTGCGAATGCCGCAACCCCCAAAGTTTGTAATTTATTTTTTACCAACATTTCTTACCTTTTTATTTTATTGTTGTGTATTATTTTGATTTGTAGCAGCTGAAGCGCCATATGTTTGGTTATAATTTTGTTGAGCTGCCCAAACATTGTTATAATTCACAGTTTCGCCACCAATATTTACAGTTTTATTTTGCGCTTGCTCAGCCTCATGAGCCTTAGCTTCAGCTTCAACCTGCGTCTGTTTAGCTTGTTCTGCGGCTTGCGCCTGAGCTTCTGCAGTAGTTTCGCCAGTATATTCAGCTGGTTGCTCACCTATTTTTGAGACATCTATAGATTCATCAACACCTTCAGCTTTTATTTTACTGGTTGCTGTTCCAGGAGTAACTTCAGGATTTATATTATTATTCCTTTCCTCTTGAGAAGCTTCCCCTATTAATTCACCTTTATCCATTCTAGTGACCGCATTATCTACATTATAGATAGATTGGTCAGTCTTAAATTTAGTATCATCATGTTTTTCAGGTGGAGTTTCTGGAGGTGTCTCAGGTGGAGTTTCTGGAGGTGTCTCAGGTGGAGTTTCTGGAGGTGTCTCAGGTGGAGTTTCTGGAGTAGGTGCTGGTGGTTTTTCAGTATCTGGAGTTGGTGGAGTATAAGTTTCTTCGAATGGAATTTTTGGAGTTGTCCAAGTGTTTGGAACTTCCGCAATTTTCTTCATAACCATTTGCTTACACTGATCGCGAATCAAAATTTGTTGCCCATTCTTCAATTCAACCACACGAGCTGTTCCGCCAAATGCACCTTCAGCATGAGCATAATCTTTATTAGTATTTATAAATAGCGAGTAATAATCACCATCTAAAGTTTGATTTCCAACAACTTTAGCACCTTCCATATATTTCGAATATGCATCATTCAATTTCTTGAAAGCCGTCTGATCGCCATCTCGAGCAGCATCAACCAAAGCATCAACCTCATTATTCGAAATTCCAAGTAGATTCTGAGCAGATTCGGCATCGTTAATGAAGAATTGTCCCATATATTCAATATCGTCTTCGTTGTGAGATTCGATCATTTTCTTTTGATACTCTTCGTTTGAAAGTTTTGAGGTGTCCGTTCCAATGGAATATTTATTCTCTTTTTGATCGATCTTATTATAATCGTCATTTTCAGAATCATATTTGCCGTTGTTAAAGTTCTTTTCGCTTTCAATTGTAGAACCATCACTATTGAAGTTTGCAGCTTCATTTAGGCTATTTGCATGAACAGTACCAGAAAAAGTTTGCTCAGTTTGAGGAGAATTATCATTAGACTTAAACCCCTCAGAAGCCTGTCTTCCGACTCCAAAAATCGTCATACCAAGCATTCCTAACGCACCCCATTTCATAACTTTGCTTCCAATGAACTTTTTAATTCTCTGGAATCTACCTGCTTTTGCCTCAATATCTGAATCAGTATCAATTGAAGAATTATCTTTATTGAGTGCTCGCTCTTGGTTGCCAATTTCAAGGCTAGTTTCTAGCATTCGTTCAAGCATTGCTTCATTTTCGGGAGTTAATTCATCTTTTTGAATCAACTCTGAACGAACTTGTCGACGAAATCGCGCTAGTTCTTCGGCGCTTGCACCTTTCGAAAACAGTTCATGGAATTGCTTCTCGGCATCTGAAAGTTCAGCTGCTTCTGGTTTTTGATTTTCTGCATTATCACCGTTATTTAATGCTTCGTTTTTTGCACCATCATCTGGATTTGATTTTTCAGCTTCAGGTTTTGCCATTGCTTTTTCCCAAATTGTATCAAGAACTTTTTGGCGGAATCCTTCAGCCTCACTGGCTTTTCGAAAATCCCACTGAGCTTGGTCGTGCCAATCTTTCACCGCAACAGCACCTTCACCTTTCGAAAACTCATTTGAAAGTTGGATTAACTCTTGCTGAAACTTCGCCTTAGCTTCTTCACTCGTAGCGCTCTGCATTCGACGAACAAGCAAATCCATTTTTTGAATTTCATCACTCGATTTTACTGCCTGTGCAAACTCTTCCTGCGAAAGAATTGATGATTCATAAGGTTCTTCTTCAATCTGATTCTCGCCCGTTTCCATTTGTCGGTAATGTTCGTCGCGCTCCATTATTTCATTAAAAGCAACTTCATCGCCTTTATAAATCGCATCGCGAACAGATTTATCGAATTTTCTCGCACCTTTTGCAAGGTCTATTTCGCGCTTTTTTGCGGCATCAGCTTCAGCTTTAGCTTGTTTCTGATGGTCTAACTCTTCTTGTGAAGTATCCCAAGGGCCGTAAATATCTTCGAAAGACTTGTTTGGGTCTGGCGCAGAATTAAAATTTTTCCCGTTTTTCATTTCTGTCCTTGTTTATTTTTAATTTATTTTACTACCGTATTTTACCACAAGCATATTAAAAAGTCAACACTTTTTAAAAAGAAAATCGATATTTCTACCGATCTTCTTTTTACTGAATAATTAAGCTGCGATTTTTCCAGAAATTGCTCGAATAATGTTCGAAAAACGTTTCCCCGCTGAGATTTCTCGAGGAATAGACTTTATTGTACTAATTTCTTGAACGAGTTCTTCTTGTGTTTTAAACTGATTTTCACGCAAGCTGAATTCGTCTTCACGACCTTCGCAAGTTGCGAAGCCTGCGTAATAACCTTTGAAATATATAATATTCGAGCTTAGGGTTTCATCATCTCGCAAGAAAAAACTACTGCTTTCGCGGTTAGCATATCGTTCAGCTAGCGCATAAATATTGTTCAAGTTTTCAAGAGCTTCATTTTTCGAACTCTCTCGAGATTCTTCAATTTCTGTTTGCTGTTCTGAACTTAAACTTTCAGGAGAATCTAATTTAAAATCTTGAAATTCTTCAGAGCTACCCTTTCGTTCAAGAGATTTTTTATCTTGCTCGTTAGTATTGTAATCGTTTATCGTAAAATTTTCCATTTTTGCCTTTTGATTTTTTATGTTTTTTGTTTAAAAAATAACTTATGCTCGTATTATAGCATAAGTTATTTTAATTGTCAATATTCTGATTAAGCTTTTTTGAGTGAAATTTTTACTTCTGAACCTTCAACTTTTACAATCTGAACAAAATCAAGTTCATCTTCTGAAATTTCGGCCTTTGTAGCCAAAACTTCTTTCGAAATTTCTTGTTCAAATTTCTTGAACGCATCGAGAACTTCAGCATTTTCAGATGTAAAGTTAAGCTCAATTCGATCATCAACGTTTAGACCAGCTTTTTTGCGCGCGGCCTGAATGTGGCGAATAATCTCACGCATTAAGCCTTCCGCACGGAGTTCAGGAGTTAGCTCAAAGTCAAATTCAACACCCTCAACGCCAAACTCAACATTTTTAACGTTTAATTCTTCCATTAAAATTGGCGTAAAATCAAAAGATTTTGCATTTTGCGGAACTTTTACGCTAGCTAACGGTTGGCGAATTTTTACGCCATTTTTTGCTCGAAGCGCAAGAGCTTCATTCACGTAGCCACGAACTTCAGCCATTTCAACAAGTAAGTTCTCATCAATCTCGCCTGCTTCTGGCCAATCTTTCAAATGAATTGAGCCATCACCAACCATTTTACCCCAAAGTTCTTCTGCTAAGAAAGGCACAAATGGCGCAAGAATCAGCGCGAGATAGCTCAAAATATAATGGAGCGTTTGATAGGCCTGAAGTTTATCGGCACCATTTTCACTCTTCCAGAAACGACGGCGCGAACGGCGTACAAACCAGTTTGAAGCGTCATCGAGAAACGGCAAAACATCTTCAAGAGCACGCGGAATATTATACACATTCATATTTTCAGTAATTTCGTTTCGAAGTTCATGAACACGGCTCACGATCCATTTATCAAGTGGGTTTTCAAGATTTTTCGAAGGGTCTTTAAGTTCACCGTTAAATTCCCAACCATCAACACTGGCATACATTGTGAAGAAATCATACATGTTCCAAATCATTGAAAGCTTACGCGCAACATCTAAAACATCCTTATCGTGAAGCGCAAAATCTTCACCATTCAAAAGTGGGCTAGTAAGCAACAAAAATCGCAAGCTGTCGGCAGAATATTGATCCATTAGTTCGTTCGGATCGGTGTAGTTTCCAAGCGATTTACTCATTTTTCGACCATCATTTCCGGCAACAACACCTGTTGTAATCACATTTTTGAAGGCATTTTTACCAAATAGTGCCGTATTCACCGCATGAACATAATAGAACCACGCACGAACCTGGCCAATGTATTCAACAATAAAATCGCCAGGGAAATTCTTTTCGAACTTTTCTTTGTTTTCGAAAGGATAATGGAATTGCGCAAATGGCATTGAACCACTCTCAAACCAACAATCAAGCACTTTATCAATTCGAGTATATTTTTCGCCATCAATTTCGAAAGTGATTTCATCAACCCAAGGTCGGTGATAATCTTCAAGCTCCACGCCACTCAATTCTTTAAGCTCAGCATAAGAACCAACCACGCGAATCTTGCCACTTTCAGACTTCCAAACTGGCATTGCAGTCGCCCAAAAACGATCGCGCGATAAATTCCAATCTGGTGCAGCTTCAAGATTCTTTTCGAAACGGCCGTGTTTCAAGTGTGCTGGGAACCAATTGATATTTTCATTTTGCTCGAGCATTAATTCTTTTTGACCTTGAATATCAAAGAACCAGCTTGGGTGCGCACGATACATCAATCGATGGCCAGTGCGCGGATTGTGTGGATATTCGTGCCTAATATAATCAATTTTCCAAACTACACCGCGCTCTTTCAAAATTTTAGCTAGTGGCTTATTAAATTCCCACACATCTTCACCGGCAAATTCACCACTCAAATATTTACCAAATTCATCCAAAACGTGAAAAACTGGAATTTCATATTTTTTACCAAAGTTGAAGTCTTCTTCACCGTAAGCTGGCGCAGAGTGAACAATTCCCGTTCCGCTTTCAAGAGAAACATAATCTGCGCCCCAAACTTTATAAGCGTTCTCTTCGCCTTCACCCGAATATTTCGAATCTTCGAAAAGCGGTTCGTAGTTCAAACCAACTAATTCCGCACCATCAATCAAATTTACAATTTCGAAAGGAATCGGTTGCTTTTTCTCATCAACAAAAACTTTTTCGAGCAAATCTTTTGCCAAAATGAAGAATTCATCGCCAACTTTTACTTTTGCGTAGGTAATTTCAGGATTAACAAATAAACCCATATTCGCAGGCAAAGTCCAAGGTGTAGTCGTCCAGGCAAGCATCGCAGTTTTATCTTTTGAACCTTCTGCATCTTCAAAATCTTTCAGCCAAAACTTCACAAAAACACTTGGGTCAGTTACGGTTTTATAGGCATCGTTATCCATTGTAACTTCACTTTTCGAAAGCGGAGTTGCCCACGCCGTATCATACATTAGAACGCGTTCACCTTCGTAAATTTTACCCTTTTCGTAAAGAGTTTTGAACGCCCACCAAACACTTTCCATAAAATCTTTGTCCATTGTTTTGTAGGCATTTTTAAATTCAACCCAGCGACCAATGCGATCAATCGTGCTTTCCCAAAGCGCCGCATTCGAAACCATGCTTTCGCGCGCAGTCGTGATATATTCGGCGAGCGAAATTTTTTCACCAACTTCATGTCGAGAAGTGATACCGAGCTTTTTCTCAACAAAGTTTTCGGCTGGCAAACCGTGCGTATCCCAACCCCAACGGCGTTCAACTCGCTTACCTTTCATTGTTTGATAGCGTGGAACGGCATCTTTTACGATTGAGCTAAGAAGAGTTCCGTGGTGTGGCACACCGGTAATGAATGGAGGACCATCATAAAACACGAAAGCGTTGTCTTCACTACGGTTTTCGATTGATTGCTCGAAAGTTTTTTCTGCTTTCCACCGTGCCAAAACATCGGCTTCATATTCTTTTGCTCGTCTTCTTGAGTTTGCTTGAAATTTCATTCTTCCTCCTTATTTTTATAAATATTTTCATTTGCTGCAGATATTAGTGCGATGTCCATAATAAACATAATAAATACAGATGCTCCACTAATTATTTTTAAAAACCATCCCGCAAGATCACTTCCAGCAATAGTAGAGCTAAACCAAATTATAGATAGATATGTAAGTATGCCAATAATTATAGCTAAAATCACATACGCCACGAGTGAACCTATATCTAGCTTTCGGGTATATTTATCTCTCAACTTTCTTGTTTCGTATTTCAATATTACTCTCATGTTATCTTTAGACTCATCACTTAGATCCCCATAAGTTGCTACTAGTTTCGAAATATTATCAATCTGCTTGTTCTTCCTATCAAATAGCCCAAGTTGCTTCAAAATAGCAACTATTGAAGTTGCGAATCCTATCGCAACAGAAATCCACTCTATGGGAATATTCATACTAAAACTCCTCTCCTAAATTAAAATCACCTCTTTCGAATTCGAGAACCAAGTAAACTCGGCGATACCATCTCGATTCCAAAAG
>CAUUHI010000010.1:0-9901 GCA_963544935.1 uncultured Saccharimonas sp. (SeqCode)
ACGAACAAAAAACTAACCCAATAACTTTACTTTCGCTCGCTTCATCTTTGGGCGAAAATATTCACCACTCATTTAGTGGAGATGAACTGAAAACTGCGGCTGAAATTGCTCAAGACTTTAACGGTGGATCTATAACTTCTTTACCGCTTGTTAATGAAAATGATCAGTCTGCAAATTATTTTACAACTGGGGTAATTAATTCAGTGAGCGCAGTTTTACCAAAAGCTGGAACTTATAATTATAGCCAAATTCAAGCTTATATTTCAAAAAATACAATTGGTAGTGAGGTTATTAAAGAAAACGCTAAAATTAAAATTTTAAATGGTACGAATTATTCAGGATTAGCTGCTCAAGAACAGAAAAAACTTGAGAAGGAAGGCTTTAATATTCAAGATATTGATTCTGCACCAAAGCGAGACTATGTTAAAACTAAAATTTATTATGTAAAAGAAGATTCGAAAACCGCAACAATTAAAAAACTTGAATCTAAATATTCAACTAAAGCTGAAAAATTACCATCAGAATTATCAAAAATAGGAGAAGATTCAGATATAATTATTTTGTTAGGTGAAGATAATGGCAATTAATTTGACTAAAAAACAAGTTGAACTGTTGAATTTTATAGAAGTTTTTATTGAAGAATCTGGTTATAGCCCAACATATCGCGAAATTGCTCGTGGTATGGGCTATAAATCTGTTGCAACAGTAGCGAAGCATATCGATAATTTGGTTTTAATGGGAAAAATAACTAAATCTGATGGTGGTGAAGCTCGTTCGATTTCTATTAAGAAACAGATATCGGAACTTTCTGGTGATGAAAAAAATATTCATGATTTTTTAGTTAAGAAGCGAGACTTCTATGCCGAAAATAATCAAATCGAACAAGCGAGAAAAATTGATGATGCAATTCTTACTTTGTGGTATTAGAATATTGAAAAAATAAAGTGTTTATGTTTTAATTATAACTAGTAATGGATATTTTTAAGAGTTTCGAAAAATTTATAACAGGATTTTTAGATTACGACTGGTTTGAACCAATCACGATTATTCTTATTGCAGTTTTTGCGAGTTTTTTATCACGCAAAATTATTGATTTCGCTTTTAGTGTTCGTAAGAAAACTAAAAAAATAAAGCGCTCCGAAGAACGTTTAAAAAGAAATGAAACAATTTCGAAAATTGCAAAAACTACAATTGATATTGTTATCTGGATGACTGCGGCGATAAACTTTCTTAGCTCAATTGGTGTTAATGTTGCATCTTTAATGACGGGTGCTGGTTTAATTGGTGTCGTGGTTGGTCTTGGTGCTCAAACAACAACTCGTGATATTTTAGCGGGATTTTTCATTGTAGGTGAGAATCAATATCGAGTTGGAGATACGATTGAAATTATGGTTGCTGGAAGGCTAATTTCGGGGAAAGTTGAAAATATTTCTTTACGAATTACTCAGGTTCGTGATGGTGATGGAAAAGTTCACACAATTCGAAATGGTGCAAGCGAGGCGGTGACAAATCTTTCTTTTAAATATGCTAATGTTAATTTAATGTTTGGCGTATCTTATGATACGGATATTGATGTTTTGGAAGAAGTGATAAATAATGTTGGTCTAAAAATGCTTGAAGATCCGGAATTGAAAAAAGATATTATTGAGCCAATTGTATTCGTGCGAGTGAATAAATTCTTAGATTCTTCGATGGAAATTAAGTGTTTAGGAAGGGTAAAGGCTGGAAAACAATGGAATGTTGCCGGAATTTTTCGGCGGGAAATCAAGAAAGCTTTTGATGAAAACGATATTATTTTGCCTTATCCACAAATGGTCATTCATGATGTAAATCGAATTACCGCTAAAATGAAAAACTCAAAATCTCGCACTCGCCACCAAAAGCATTCATCTATAAAACAAGTTAAAAAATAAAACCCTTTTCGAAAGGGTTATTTATGGCGGTTATTTGGACATTTTTCGTATTGTCCATTGTCACAAAATGAACAATTTTCTCTTTCGCAGGCCGAAAGGGTGTCTGTTTGGTGCGCGAAAGTTTGCTTAGGGGTTTTCGACTCAACTCGCCAGAATTGTATACTTCTATATTGAAGATTACCTCTTTGATAGTGGCATAATTTTAAATAATTTTCGAAAATTCTTCGAATTGCCCAGTCGCAACCATTTTCAGCGTGGATAAGTGTATTTTCTGAAATATCTATTTCTACCGTTTTTGTACGATACTTATGGGTTACCTCAATCTTTACCATAATTAATCACCTCCAAAGTACTAAGATTTTTTTATTATACCATTCTTATATCGAAAGGTCAATAAAGTTAAATTAATTGATAAAAGATAACCTTTATGGTAAAATTAAAGCATAAACATAAAATAAAGGGAGGGAATATGGGTGAAAAACCGATTCAAGTTAATAGTGAAATCGGAAAACTCAAAACCGTAATTTTACATAGACCAGGAAAAGAACTCGAAGGGCTAACTCCGGATTATTTGGAACAGCTACTCTTTGATGATATTCCATATTTGGAGGTTGCACAAGCTGAGCATGATGCTTTTGCGGAAACTCTTCGAAATCATGGAGTTGAAGTTCTTTATCTTGATCAGTTAGCAGCAGAATCGCTTTATAATGATGAAATTAAGTGGCGATTTATTTCTGATTTTGTGCGAGCTTCGAAACAAGGTGAACGACATATAACGCACGCTTTGATGCGTTACTTAGGAGAATTTGAACCACTCGAGCTTGTTCGAAAAATTATGGCGGGTGTTAAAAAAGATGAGATTAAAACTGATGAAGATGAAAAATCTCATTTGAACTATTATTTTAAGAGCGACTATCCATTTTTGCTCGACCCAATGCCAAATCTTTACTTTACTCGTGACCCAGCAGCTGCAGTTGGAAATGGCTTAACAATTAATAAAATGCGATATCCAGCTCGCCGACGTGAGAGTTTGTTTATGGAATATATTATGCGCTATCACCCACGATTTGCAGCAAAAACTCCTGGTGGTGAAGTTCCAGTTTGGTTTGATCGCTATAATAAATTCAATATGGAAGGTGGCGATGAGCTCGTTCTTTCGAAGAATGTAATGGCAATTGGCGTTTCGCAACGAACAACCCCTGAAGCAATCGAAAAAGTTGCTTCGAAATTGTTTGAATTCTCAGATTTTAATAAAATTTTAGCAATTCAAATTCCAGTTTCGCATGCGTTTATGCATCTTGATACTGTTTTCACAATGATTGATTATGATAAATTTACAGTTCACCCAGAAATTTTAGACAAAGATGGCGAATTGAATATTTACGTTTTGGAAGATTCTGGCATTCCAGGTCAGCCAAAAATTACTCATCGAACAAATTTGAAAGAAACTCTAGAGGAAGTTCTTGGTCTTGACCATGTAACTCTGATTCAATGTGGTGATGGTGATCCAATTGCGGCAGCTCGTGAACAGTGGAATGACGGCTCAAACACTCTAGCAATCGCTCCAGGTGTAGTTGTAACTTATGACCGAAACTATGTAACTAACAGAGCTTTGCGTGAAGCTGGCGTGGAAGTTATTGAAATTCAGGGCGCTGAACTTGGTCGTGGCCGTGGAGGCCCACGCTGTATGTCAATGCCAATTTGGAGAGAGGAGATTTAATAATGGCGTTAAATTTGAAAAATCGAAATTTTCTAACACTTTTAGATTTTACACCAGAAGAAATTCGCTTAATGCTTGATGTTTCGCATGAATATAAACGTTTAAAGCGAGCTGGAATTGCTCACAAAATTCACGAAGGTAAGCAAGTTGCTTTGCTTTTTGAAAAAACTTCAACCCGAACTCGAACCGCTTTCACTGTGGCGGCTCGAGATTTGGGAATTCACCCAGAATTTTTGGGCAAAGATGATATTCAAATGGGTAAAAAGGAATCAATTAAAGATACAGCAATTGTGCTTGGTCGCTCATTTGATGGAATTGAATTTCGTGGTTTCGATCATTCGACCGTTGAAGAGCTTGCAAAATATGCTGGTGTGCCTGTTTGGAATGGTTTGACTGATATGTATCACCCAACTCAAATTTTGGCAGACTTTATGACTATGGAAGAACATCTTGGATATCTAAAAGGTGCTAAATTAGTATTTGTTGGTGATGGACGCAATAATATGGCGAACAGCTTGATGATTGGCTCAGCTAAAATGGGCGTTGATTTTCGAATTGCTGCCCCAAATAATCTTCATCCAGATTCTGCTTTGGTTGAAAAATGCCGTGAAATTGCTCGTGAAACTGGCGCAAAAATTACAATTACAGACGACCTATATGGTGCCGCTCACGGCGCAGATTTCATCTATACTGATGTTTGGGTTTCAATGGGAGAAGAAGATAAATTCGAAGAACGAATCCATCAACTACGCGGCTTCCAGGTAAATACGGCACTTCTTCATGCAACTGGAAATCCAAATGTGAAATTTATGCACTGTTTGCCAGCCTTCCATGATTTAAATACAAAAATTGGAAAAGAAATTTTCGAAAAATATGGATTGAAAGAAATGGAAGTTACTGATGAAGTCTTTAACTCAAACGCTTCAATTGTATTCGACGAAGCTGAAAACAGAATGCACACAATTAAAGCGGTTATGGCTTTAACTTTATAATTTTAGGAGAAGAAAATGGCTATGAAAAAAGATGCAGATAAAACTGCTTCAAAAAAGGTTAAAAAGGTTTCGAAAAAGCTAAAAGTGTTTAAATCGCCGTCAGCTTTTAGTGTTTTATTCATTATTATTGCAATAATGGCTGGCTTAACTTGGCTCATACCAAGTGGTCGTTATGAACGACTAGAAGATGGAAAAATTAAGTCCAACAGTTATTCGCAGACTGAAAAACGCTTGAAAGTTGTTGAAGAAGTTAAAAATCCAAAAACTGAAATTTCAATTTCTGACGCAGAAAACAAAGGCTATAAAAATGCGGCGAGCGATTTTAAAAAAGCTGAAGAAGAGAAAAAAGAATATTACATTAATCTAAAGCAAGGATTTTGGGATATTTTCTTGTCTCCAATTTATGGGATGGCTAAGAAACTTGATGTAATCGTATTCATCCTGATTCTTGGTGGGTTCTTAGGCGTTGTGATGAAAACCGGCGCACTTGATTCTGCAATTGGTGGCTTGCTCAAAAAGATGAAAGGTAAAGAGAAGTGGATTATTCCAGTCTTAATGACACTTTTTGCGATTGGTGGAACTACTTATGGTATGCAAGAAGAAGCGGTGGCATTTTATGCATTAATCGTGCCAATTATGATTGCTGCTGGCTATAATTCAATGACTGCTGTAATGGTAATTGTTCTTGGCGCTGGTTCGGGCGTTTTAGCTTCAACAGTAAATCCATTCTCAACTATTATTGCCGCAAATGCTGCTGGTGCAGAATTGTCGAAAATATTATTGCCTCAGTTTATAATTCTAGTTGCATCTTTAGTTGCTTCGATTATTTTTACGATGCGATATGCTGCTAAAGTTAAAGCTGGTGAATATGCTGAAGATTCTAAAGGAAAACCGGCAGTTAAAGCGATTGATGCTTCGAAAGTACCAGAATTTACACTTGAGCGAAAATTTGTGATGGGAATTTTTGGGCTAACTTTCCTTGTGATGATTATGTCACTTGTTCCTTGGAAAGATTTGCACGTAACATTCTTTGAAGACTGGCACGAATGGCTCGCAACTTTGCCTATTGTTGGTGGAATCTTCGGATTTGAACATGCTGTTCCATTTGGTTCTTGGTATTTTAACGAAATTTCAGCACTGTTCTTAATCTCGACAATAATGATTAAAATTCTTTATCATGAGGAATTTAAAAAAGACGATGTTTCTGTAACAAATACTTTCCTCGCTGGCTCGGCAGATCTATTGAGCGTTGCTTTAATTATTGCGGTTGCTGCAGCAATTGGTGTTTTGATGCAAGCTGGTGGAATTCAAGATACGATTGTTTATTGGGGTGAAGAACTTCTTCGAAAAGTTCCATCACAGATATTTGGTGTTTTAGCTTACATTTTCTATATCCCAATGTCATTTATCATTCCATCATCTTCTGGTTTAGCAGAGGCTACGATGCCAATTATTGCTCCTGTTGCAGATTTAGCTGGCTCAACCAAAGAAATTGCTGTTGTTGCATTTGCAACTGCATCTGGACTTCTTAATATGGTTGCCCCTACAATTGCATCATTAATGGCTGGTTTAGCGCTCGCAGGTGTTCCTTATAAAAACTGGGTTAAGAGAACTGCTCCATTAATGGCTATTTTAACTTTAATTAGCCTTATTGTAATTGTTGTGATGGGATTCTTAAAATAAAATGAAACAGATTTCGAAATATCAAAAGGAATCTTTTCATCGAAAATTAACCTCAATTTTGGTGATTACTGTACTGGTAGCTGTAGTTTTTGCGGTAGGTTTTGTTGTAAAGCTTCTAGATTTTACACTGCCAGTTGCTCACCGAAATATTTCGAATAATAAAAGTCAGAATCAGTCTTCGAAAAATATAAACATTTCAGGAAATGTAGTTTGTCTTTCATTGAAAAAAGGTAAAACTGATAATTCAAATCCAAATAAATGTAAAGTTGGAGTTGTTGATTCTAAAGGTCAAAAATATGCTGTTTCTGGTGGGAGCAATTTAAATCTTTACGGAGAAGCTAGCTCAAACGGAGTTGAGGTTTCTGGTGAGTTTATTCCCGCCAGTGAAGATGAAACTTATGATATTGTTGGCACAATCAAGCGTTCGTAGTATAATTTAACTATGAAGTTATTGAGTGATCAAGTTGATGAACGCGAGATTAAAGTAATTTTGCGCGAGTTGGAAAAGACTCGCGCATTTTTTGGAGACGTTGTAGAGTTCGGCTGTTATGTTGGTACAACTAGTGTATTTTTAGCAAAAACTCTTGAAAGATGGGGAAGTTCTAAAACTCTTTGGCTTTACGATTCGTTTGAAGGTCTGCCAGAAAAATCTTCGAAAGATATTAATTCTTTGGGTGAAGTTTTTAAAAAAGGTGAGTTGTGCGCTAGCAAAAAGCAATTAATTTCAAATTTGCGTAAATCAAATATTAAAAAAATGCCAAAAATTACAAAAGGTTGGTTTAATACACTTTCGAAAACACAAATTCCTGAAAAAATTAGCTTTGCTTTCTTGGATGGAGATTATTATGATTCAATTTTAGATCCGCTTAATTTAATCTGGAATAATCTTGAAAGTGGTGCAATCGTTGTTGTAGATGACTATGGAAATCAAGCCTTACCAGGAGCTTCAAAGGCAGTTAACGAATGGTGTAAAAAACACAATATTTCAAAAGAAGTTGAAGCAACTTTGGCGATTTTTCGAAAACCATAAAAATAATAAAAAGTATTGCGCTTGTGTATAAAATGATGTATTATATAAGCTATAAGCGCTAAGGTTATTTTTGGGAGGAACCATAAAAATAGCGTGTTTTCTTGACATTTGTTATTTTTTTGATAGAATAGTTTATAGGCTCGCGCAAAAACGTGTAAAATTTATTAAATAAAGGAATCGGTCGAGCGCGTGAGTTGCATGAATAAAAGGAGAACACATGCCTATCAAAATCAATTTTCCTCCTTCAAGGAAGAAAATAATTGCGGTGGATGTGGTGCCTGCTGAATGGCAACGCTACATTGAACAATAAAAAGTGACAAAAAGAAAATCTCACTCTTTACTGAGTGAGATTTTATTATGGGATTATTTCTGATTCTTAATTGCTTCATCTAAGGCTGATTTTAATTTTGCATCATCGCCCCAAATATCAGAAGACAAATCTTTGCCGTTAAGCTTGAATGAAGGCGTTCCAGTTACTTTTGCTTTCGAACCAACAGCTTGGTCAAATTTAATTTTCGCCTTCACTTTATCACTCTCAATATCTTTTTTAAATTGGTCAATATTTAGATTTAACTCTTTAGCGTATTCTGTGAAATATTCCATTCGCTCGCTAGCAGTTGAAGCCGTCCATTCATCTTGCTTGTCGTAAAGTAAATCGTGCATTTCCCAATACTTTCCTTGCAAGCCTGCTGCTTCAGCAACGCTCGCTGCAGCAAGTGCATTTGGGTGAATTGTGACTAATGGGAAGTTTCGAAATATCACATTGACCTTATCTTTATACTCTTCCGCGATTGATTTGATACGACTGGCAGCAGTTTTACATCCTGGGCATTGAAAATCGCCATATTCAACCAAAGTTACTTTTGAGTTGTTTTTATGATAAATATGCTCAGAGATATCGCCTGAATTTTTACTTGAAGAAATCTCTTTCGAAATATCAATATTACTCAAATCAATCTTTTGAAGGTTTGACAGCCAGAACATTCCACTCAAAAAAAGAACAACCAAAACTGTAAAAATTATTGCAAATTTATTATCAGCTATAAAATCTTTTATTTTTTGAAGATTTTTTGCCTTATTTTTATTAGTAGACATTTTCCTCCTTTTTCACTAACTATTACTATTTTAACATAAAAATAAGCTTTTTCAAAATACATAAGTGTGATAAAATAAAAATATGTTAGTTATAAGTATAATTTGCTTAATTTTAATGCTTATTATTTTTTCTTTGAAAGAAAAGGAAATTGAATTTTCTGAATTTGAGCTCCAACGCAGAATTAATTCCGGCGACAAACGAGCTGAAAAAATGCTTAACAAAAAGAAATTTGCACCAGTTTATAATTATTTTTTGCAATATTTTGGCTACACAATCATGATTGTGTCGGTAATTTCACTTTCGAAAGTTTTTGATTTTTGGAAGTCGATAGTTATTTGTTTTGTTGTTTTTCTAATTTCGAAGGGAATTTTAAAAAGTGGTATTTTGAATCAAATTTCAAGCCATATTAATCGTAAAATTATCCCGATTGTAAATGGAATTTATTTTGCTCAAAATATAAAAACACAAAATAGGCTTTCGAAGATGGCGAATAAAAAACAACCGTGGTCGTTTTATTCAAAAGAAGAACTTTTAAATTTTTTGGCTAATCATAAGCGAATTTTAACTGAAAATGAACAAAAATGGATTGAAAAAGTTTTTGAACTTGAAGAAAAAACAATTTTAGAAGTTGGTGTTTCTGGTGAAAAAATGGCAATAATCCACGATAATGATTTGTTAACACCATTAATGATTGATGAACTTTTCAAAACCAAGCAAAAGATTTTTCCGGTTATGAACGAGGAAGAAAATAAAGTTAAGGGTGTAATTTTTCTGGAAGATATTACTAAAATTGATTCAAGTGATTCGAAAAAAGCTCAAAAAGTAATGCATGAAGAATTTCTATCGATGAAACCTAATTTAAGTGCCTTAGTGGCTTTCGAAAAAATACTTTCAAAAGGTGAAAATTATGCAATTTTACTTGAAAGAAATGGTGATTTGGCTGGAATCGTTAATTTGTTAGATTTTATTCGCAAAAAATAGGAAAATGTGGTAAAATATAAAGAGTTAAATTCAAGAATTAGGAGAAATATGCGGATATTAGCTAAAAATTCGATTGATAAAATTGGTGAAAAAATTACTATAAAAGGCTGGGTGAATTCTCGACGAGACCACGGTGGGTTGATTTTTATTGATTTACGTGATCATTCTGGATTGCTCCAACTTGTGATTTCACCAGATTTTGCAGAGAGTTTCGAATTAGCTGAAAAATGTCGTGATGAATTTGTGATTTCAGCAACTGGTATAGTAAAGAAACGCGCTGAAAATTTGAAAAATCCAAATATTTCAACTGGTGAAATTGAGCTTATTGTTGAAAATCTTGAAATTTTAAACCGAAGTGAGCCTTTGCCAATTGCAGTTTCGGACAATGGTCACAAGTCAAACGAAGAGCTTCGTTTGAAATATCGTTTTCTTGATTTGCGCCGCGAACAAATGCAAAAAATGTTGCGTCGCCGTGCCGAATTTTAT
>CAUUHI010000011.1:0-9589 GCA_963544935.1 uncultured Saccharimonas sp. (SeqCode)
CGCACGCTCAAGCCATCTCGCGCAGCATAAATTGCCGCACTCAACGCAGATGGCCCTGAACCAATAATTACCAAATCAGTCATTTTAGTTTTCCTCAAGACTTGGCTGTGGAATTTCTTGGAATTCAGGAATTAACATTACAATAAATTTCAAAGGTGTGTTTGGGCCAATAGTTTTTGAAGAATCTTCCCGATTAACTGAGCCCTGAGCACCATAAGCCTTATCCGCAGGAATAGACAATTCACGAATTCCGCCAACTTTCATTCCTTTTAGACCTTCACTCCAGCCCTCAATTAAGCCCCATTTTTTGCCCTCTTTACGAAAGACAACTGGCGATTTTAATCTACCATTTTCAAAGCTTCCGTCAAAAACTGTACCATCGGGTTTCCAGCCAATGTAATAAGCCTGAAATTTCGTTGTTGAATCTGTAAATTCTTCACTATTGCCCTCTTTTAAATCTTTTTTCGTAAGTTCTTTTACGCTCGCAGCATTAAATGCAACTGGAGCTTTTTCATATTCCTTAAAACTGTCGTAATATTTGGCCGAAAGTTCTTTTGCCTGCTCTTCAACCTTTTTTCTGTAATCTTGGTATTTTTTCAAAACTTGTGATTGTTTTTTTTGTGCTTCTGAATTACTCTCAGTTTGTAAGAATGAAGAAACATAAAGTGCCACAGTCGAAACGACCGTTAAAATTAAAATCACCCAAATTGAATATCTCTGCCAAGCTGGTGTACCAGTTTGTAATGAATTTTTCTTTGTTGCCATCTTTTCTCCTAAATTATCTTTCCGCCATTTTTTATGGCTTTTTCTTCAATTTTTTGCATAATTTCCCGAATCTCTTCACCGTTCAAAGTTTTTTCGAAAGGCGTAATCTTAAATCGAATTGAAATATTTTTTGAGCCATCACAATTGTTAAAAATATCAATTGGTGAAGTTTCAATATCAATTTTGCTAAATTCATCAGAAATATTCTCAAAAATACTAAAAATTTCAGCAAATTTGCGATTTTCTTCAACATTAATCGAAATATCGCGCTCAACAGATTGGAACTTCGAAAAATCCCTAATTTTCACATTCGAATTTTCAATATTTTCAAGTAAAATTTGTAAATCGAGCTCAAATCCAGCAGTCGATTCTGGTAGTTTTAGTGCTTTTTGAACTGGTTTTCTAAACTCACCAATCACGCCTAAAATTATCTTTTTGCCATTTTTAGAAATTTGTATTAAAGCCGAACGTTTTGGTTCAAATTCAGTTGAAAGTGGTGATTTTTCAGTTTCAAATTTCACGAATTCAATATTTAAACCAAGCCTTTTAAATAGAAATTCTGCATAATTCTTTGCTTCATAAAATGCATTTTCACCCTTATTTTTTGCATAAACGAACGCCAATTTCTTCTGTTCAACTGGCACATTCTCATCATTCAAACCTAGTGATTTTTCAGTGATTTTATTTATTTCGAAAATTGCAAATTCACCAAAACCTGCACGAATATTTTGACTAATTTTAGAAAGCAAACTTGGCATTAAAGTTTGGCGATAATATTGTAAATCTGGCGAGATTGAATTGATAATCTTATAAGAGTTTTGTGGATCTTGGCCAACCTTTTCAAGCAAATCACCGTGAATAAAACTATAAGTCAAAACTTCATTTGCACCGCTTGCTGCTAAAATATCACGAATTTCAGATTGGAGCAAGTCGATTTTTGCTTTTTTTACCGCTTTAAAAGTTCGACTTGGTAGTTGCAATTTAATATTATCATAACCGTTCAATCGCCCAACTTCTTCAATTAAATCCTCTTCAATATGTAGATCATTTCGCCAAAATGGAATCATAAAAGTTTCAGGATTTTCATTTTTTGCTAAAATTCTAACATTTTCTAGAGTTTGTTGAATTTCTTCATTCGAAAAATCTGTTCCCAAAACTTGGTTAATTTTATCTTTCGAAACTGAAATTTCAGTTTTATTGTAATAAAAATCACCGTTTGAATCTACAACCTCACTCAAAGATTTTCCGCCAAGCTCCAAAATTCTCCCAGCAAACAAATCAAGAACTTTTCGCGATATCATTTCTGGTACGCCTTTTGTAAAACGCGTAATTGCCTCCGAGAAAATTCCATGGCGCATTTGCGTATTTCGCAAATTATAAAGATTAAATGTAGCACTTTCAACCAAAATTCGTGTTGTATTTTCATCAATCGCGGTCGAAGCCCCACCCATTGCGCCAGCAAGCGCCACTGCCGTTTCAGCGTTTTCGCCAACAGCAATCACGATATCTTGGTTGTTCATTTTGATTTTTTTGCCGTCTAAAAGCTCTAATTCTTCATTTTCGAAAGCTTTTCGAACGGTAATTTTGATGTTTTCGCTACCGTTAATTTTTGCTAATTTATCAAAATCAAATGTGTGGAGTGGTTGACCAGTTTCAAGCATAAGTTCATTTGCTAAATCAGTAATCGAATCAATTGGCCGCATTCCAGAACGCAAAAGATAAGTTTTTGCAATTGTTAACTTTGGATTTTTTAAAATTTCAGAGATATCAAAAACTGCCGCTGTGTAACGTTCACAAATTTCAGGATCTGAAATTTCAACTTCAACCGCTTTATTGTTTTGAGCTTTAAAATTCAAGCCTCTTATAAAATCTGGCTCAACAAATTTTTGCCCCAAGATTCCTGCAACTTCACGAGCAAAACCAACAATTCCAAAACAATCTGGGCGATGAGTCAAGCTTTTATTTTCAACTTCGAGCAGAAAATCATTTAATTCAAATTTCTCCGCAAAAGAATCACCAGCCTGAACTCCGTTTTCGAAAACCTCTGGTGAAATTTCAAGAATACCATCATGTTCTTCGCCTAAACCAAGCTCGTGAAGGCTCGCTATCATCCCGTTGCTCATATAGCCCATTAGTTTTCGTGCGCCGAGCTTAAAGTTCTCGCCACCAAAAGTTTCTGGCACGATTGACTCTGGCGGAAGCCAAGCTACAAAAATACCAGCTCGCACATTTGGCGCACCACAAACCACCTGAATAAACCCATCTTCATCGCGAGTAATATTTTTTCTTACACCACCATCATCAATCTTGCATAGGTTTAAATGATCAGAATTTTCAACTTTCTGCGCAGAAACAACCTTAGCAATAATCACATCTTTATACTTTTCGCCCAAATTTTCAATACTTTCAATTTCAACCAGCCTTGCACCAATCAATTTCGAAAGCTCACCAATATCCGGCAAATCTGGAACAAATTTTTTAAGCCAATTTACTGAAATTATCATTTATCACTCCTTCTTAATCCAAAAATATTTCTAATCGTATCAGCGATGGGTTTTTCAAAAATCTTACAATAAAAACGTTGCCTTCCCCTACTAAAATCCTCGCAACGAGTATCTTCTTCTGTAAAGGCCGAAACTCCAGCAAAAAATACAATGGCTGCGGCAAAAAATATCAAAGCAGTCTTTAAACCAGACAGAGATCTCTTATTATCTATTTTTCTCCATTCTTGCTCGGTCATTTAAAATTCCTTTAGAAATTCTAATTTTGCGCTTTCAAAATAACGAATATCCGAAATTCCATATTTAAGCATTACAAGGCGTTCAATTCCTCCACCCCAAGCAAAACCACGATATTTTCTGCTATCAATTCCAGCAGCCTCCAAAACATTCGGGTGAATCATTCCGCAGCCAAGCATCTCAAGCCATTCACCTTTTTTACCACCAAGTGCCTCAGGTTTCTCAATTAAAAACTCAAGGCTTGGTTCAGTGAACGGAAAATAGCCCGGCTGCGTGCGAATTTCTAGTTTTTGACCATAGTATTCTTCGAAAAAGGCGTGAAGCGTGCCAAGCATTTGTGCTAAGTTCGCAGTTTCGCTCACAAAAACGCCCTCACATTGATAAAAAGTATGTTCATGAGTAGCATCTAAGTCTTCATTGCGAAAAACTCGCCCATAAGAAACATGCGCAATTTGACCCTCTTCTTTAAGCTGCTTTTTACCATGCTTCAAAACACGGTTTTGCATTGTTGAGGTGTGAGCTGGCGGAATAAAGTTTTCTTCTGTTCGAAAAGTATCGTAGCCATCTCGTGCTGGGTGGTTTTCAGGAAAGTTTAACGCGCCAAACATATTCCAGTCGTTATCGATCTGTCGAGATTCTACTGCCTCAAAGCCCATTCGTGTATAGATATCCACCACTTTTTCAAGCTCTTTTTGGAGCGGGTGTTTTGAGCCATTTTTCGCGCTTAAAAGTTGCGGTTTTTTAATATTTTTCTCACGCGAACTCTCAGCGAACGGAGCAGTAATATCGAGCGGTTCGACATCAGCAGTTTCTTTTTCATCAATAATTCGTAAAACCTCAGCTTGAATCTCATTCTTCAAATTATTAACCTGAGAGCCAAACTCGCCTTTTTGTTCATTTGGCAGAGTTGGAATAATTTTATAAAGTTCTTTAATTTTTGGCGATTTCAAAATATCGCTCGGGTTTTCGAGTGCTTGGAGTTCCGCCAAAAGTTCATTTCTAATCTGTTGAATTTGTTCCATAATTATCTTTAATTATACCATAATAGTATCTTTTTGTCGATTTTTAAAAAATTAAACTCGCTGTGATGCCACCCAAATATAAAGCCCAAGCGCCACTAAAATTGCCACAAAAACTAAAAGCCATATAAAAGCTAGCCCTGTGGTTTCTTTTGTTCCTTCAAGATATGCACTATCTTCAGGCTGAACAATTTCGCCTTTACTATTTGGAGTTTTACCTCCCTCTTTGAGTGAGTTTTTAATCTGCTTTTCACGAAGCTCTGCTGCAATCTTTTCTTGCAATTCAGTTCGATTATCATCTTGTTTTACATATAAAGCCATATCTATATTGTATCAGATTTTGACATTTTCGAAAAGTTTATGATAAAATATAAACATAAGTTAAAATAAGGAGGAAAGATGGCAACAAAAAAAGCCAATTTAAAGAAATCTTCAGAAACTGCTCGCAAAAAGGTAACTGAAGAAGTTTTGAAAGTTGAAAAAACGGTTAAAGCTATCGTTAAGAATAATAAGAAAACTGACACTATCTTTCTTGAGGAAATTTCAAAACCAAGTTTTATTTCAGCAGTAGTACTTGAATTTATTGGAACATTTCTACTTGCGGCTGGTATTATTATTAGTCAAGGTCAACCAATCGGTATAATGTTTATTCTTATGTCAATTGTTTTGATTGCTGGAGGAATTAGTGGAGCTCACGTTAACCCATTAATTACAATCGGCGCTTGGGCAACTCGCAGGATTAACACAATTAAAGCTATCTTTTATATCGTAGCTCAAGTTTTAGGTGCGATGGTTGCTTTTATGCTTTTGAATGCCTTCGTCGGCACACAAGATACTATACAGTCATATGGTCAAAAACCGACTCTATTCACTGCAAACCCTATCCCAAAAGATAAGGAAATGCTAACACTTGCCGCTGAATTTATTGGCTCATTTATTTTTGCATTCTCTGTCGCAACCATAACTTCAAATAAAAAGAACGGAAATATGGCAAAAGCGCTTGGCGTTGGCGGTGGTTTATACTTGGCGGTTTTAATTGCAGGGTCTCTCGCAACATTAATCGGATCTTCAGCAATAATTAACCCAGCAGTAGCATTCGCACTTCAAGCCTTCACTATAAAAAATCAAAACGTTCCTTATGCAATTGCAATCTATATCGGTGCAGCATTAATTGGTGGAATCCTTGGCTTTGCGCTGAATCACCTAATCCAAAAGTCAACTGAAGAAGAAAAATAATTAGCAACAATAAAAAGAGCAGCTTTCGAAAGTTGCTCTTTTAAATTTGTTTTATTCACGAGGTTTATCAAGTATTTGTGGCTCAACTCCAGTTTTATTATCTTCACCCGAAATTTTCACCACATCTTTATCAATTTTACCAAGCTCTTTATGAGCATTATTAAAATGATTGACAGTTGTGCCAAGCGATTTTCCAAGACGCTGCATTAGATCTTCGTATTTCGAAATATGCGCGCCAAGCTGGCCAACTCGCTTCTGAATCTCTCTGCTCTGCTCTTCAATTTTTAACGATTTCAAACCTTGCAAAACAGTTTGAAGATACGCCATAAAACTAGTTGGGCTAACCACGATCACGCGCTTATCACGAAACGCATATTCGATCAAATCTCGTTCTGAACCCTGCGATCCAACAACTCCAGTTAGAGCATCATAATACAAACTTTCACTAGGAATAAACATAAAAGCAAAATCCATGGTGTTTTCATTCGGGCGAATATATTTCGAGGTTTCATCAATCCGCATTTTTAAATCATCGCAAACTCTTTTCGCTAAAATCTTTCGCTCTTCACCTTCAGATTCGACCATCCGATTATAATTTTCGAGGCTAAATTTTGAATCTACTGGCAAAATCTTATTTTTATCAAGAAAAATAGCTGCATCGACAATTTCGCCATTTTTAAATTTATATTGAATTTCAAAAGCATTCGGCGGTAAAACGTTTTTAAGAACTTGCTCAAGATAAAACTCGCCTAGAACACCACGCTGTTTTGGATTTTGTAAGGCATTTTGAAGTGTTTTTAGCTCGTCTGCAACATTCACAACGCGGTTATTTGTTTCATCGAGCTTTGTAAGCCTTTTCGAAACCTCTTCAACAATTTTCGAACTCTCAGAAATCTGTTTGGCCATTGAATTTTGAATTTGAAAATTATTTCTCTCAAGCTTTTCTGAGACTTTCTCATTAAAATTGGTTAGGTTAGCATCAATAGTTTCGCGCATTCTGTTTAAGCTTTTATTCAGCTCAATTACATCCATTTTTAGCAAATTTACACTTTGGTCTTCATTTTTCGAAGCTACAATTTTTGAGATTCGAAAAGATTGAAAAATTAAAACCGATGCTAAAATTACAATAATGATTATTAGTCCAATTTCCATTTATTCCCTCCTTTTAAAACATAAAATACCTAATAAAAAATGCGCGAACAATAATATAACTAACTATAATTACTGTTGCAAGTATTGCCAATAAATAAGTTAAAACATAACCATACTAAATTATAGCATGTTTCAACAAAAATAAAAGGCGCATTTAACGCCTTTTTAAGTTTGAATTTAGCGAATCGCCACAAGAGTCATATTCGTACTTTGAGAATTTGCCGTCCAACTTATAATTTCGTTCACTGTTCGGCCAAGTACGCTTTTACCTAGAGGGCTCTCGGCGGAAATCTTGCCAATAAGCGGATTTGCCTCTAAGCTTTCAACAATTCGAAATTTCATAATTCGTCCAGTTGCACGATCGAAAAGTTCCACAAATGAACCGATAGAAACCTTCGAACTAATTTTCTTGCTCCTAGGTAGAATTTTTGAATTATGAATTTGAAAATTCTTTTCATTAATTTCACTTCGGATTGCATCAATTCGTGCGAAAATATCATTTTGCCTTAGTAAATCCTCTTTAACATCGCCATCACGAAGCTCCATCTCGAGCATTTTTTGTTCATGCTCAAGCTTTGCAATTTTCTTTTTTAATTCTTTAAATCCTTGTTTACTCAAATAAATTTTAGTGGTATTTTTCATAATTCCTCCTTTTGTAGCAATGCTACGTTATTATTATAACGAATCATTCTTAAAAAACGCTTAAATTTATTATTTTGTATTTTTATGATATAATCTAATTATATGAATAAACAAATTCTAAAACTTAAAAACCAAAAAAAGAGTGATTCTGTAAAAATTATTGCACTAGTAGGACTGGCCGGAAGTGGCAAAAGCACCGCTACAGATTATCTAAAACAAAAAGGTTATCCGAGCGTTTATTTTGGTGGAGTTGTAATGAAAGCGCTAAAAGACGAAAATATCGAAATTACACCAGCAAATGAAAAAATGATGCGCACAAAACTACGTGAAGATTTTGGCAAAGATATAATTGTAAATAAAATTGTTGAGCAAATTCAAAATCTCATTAAGTCTGGCCAAAAACGTATTATCGCTGACGGTCTTTACACCTGGACTGAATATAAAATTCTCAAAAAACACTTTCCAACTGAACTAAAAGTTATAGCATTAGTTCCACCAAAAAATCTTCGTCACAAGCGAATTTCCTCTCGCCCCGAGCGAGCAATGACTTTAGCCGAAATTAACGACCGTGATTTTAATGAAATTGAAGTTATTGAAAAAGGTGGCCCAATCGCGATTGCTGATTATTTCATCGTAAATAAAAATTCAAATCTTCGAACTCACCTTAAAATCGACAAAATTCTTAAAGAAATTAACTTTTAAAAAACTCGAGATTTGTTTACCCGAGTTTTATTATTCTAATTTACATTTTTTCTGGAATTTCAATTCCTAACAAATCTAATCCGTTCTCGAAAGTTTTCGAAACTTTTTTAAGAAGAGTTAATCGTGCAGATTTTTCTATTTCTGGAGCATCAGAAACTCGTGTTTTTTCGTAATATCGGTTCATTTCGCGCGCTAAATCATAAAGATATTTCGAAATTTTATGTGGTTCCAAATCTCGAACCGCCATTTTAACTATTTCAGGAAAGGCTAAAAGTTGTAAAATAATATTTTTTTCAGCTTCAAAATCATATTCTTCGAAATCAACAAGCTCAAAATTTTGCTCTTTCCTTAAAATATTATTTACACGAACCGCTGAATACTGAACATATGGTCCAGAAAATCCAGTTAATGCAAAAATATTTTCCCAGTCAAAAAGAATATTAGTTCTCCTATCTGCTGTAAAATCTGAGAATTTAATCGCACCGAGTGCAATTTTTTTCACATCTTCTTCACTCACATCTCGACCGGCAACAATTTCACGGGCACGCTCTTCAGCTTTATCAAGTAGCTCTTCCATCAGAACTACACCTTTTCTTGAAGACATTTTCTCACGAGTCCCATCTTCATTAAGCTGGTCAATCACACCAAACCAAAGATGATATAGATCAGTTTTAATACCAAGTTTTTTTGCCATTGCAAAAATTTGTGAAAAATAGAACTGTTGCTCTGCGCCAACCGAATAAATAACCTTATCAGGAGCGAATTCTTCTTCACGGAATAAAATTGTAGCAAGGTCGTTTGTGGCATAAAGTGCTGCACCATTACTCTTCTGCACTAAAAGCGGTATATCAAAACCATATTCTTCAAGAGGAACAATTACTGAGCCATCTTCATTCTGAACCGCAACGCCGCTTTCAATTAATTCCTGAACCGCTGCTTTTCCTTTTGGCGCATAAAAAGCTTCACCATATTCATAATCTGTTGAAATTTTTAATCGCGCCATCACGTCATGAATATGTTTAAGGCTAATTTCTTTAAATTTATTCGAATAATTTAAAGCTTCTTCATCACCATTTTCAAGCTTCAAAAGCCACTCTTCAGCCTTTTTCTCAATTTCACCACCTTCACCCTGCTCTTTCATTGCGGCTTTAGTTTTAATATAGACATCACCAAGCTCATAAACTCCACGCTTAGCCAGCCTTTCTTCATTTGAAAACATTTCGAATCCAACAACCCAAATTCCAAAAGGTGTACCATAATCACCTAAATGATTATCCGTAATAACTTTCCATCCAGAAAATTCAAGTAATTTTTTAGCTGCCCAACCTTGGTTTC
>CAUUHI010000012.1:0-9472 GCA_963544935.1 uncultured Saccharimonas sp. (SeqCode)
ATTGTTCATATGACCTCACTGAAAGTACGACTTCTGTTTCACCCAAGTCGACCTCGTTCGAATTTTCTTGGGCTTTCTTTTCTTTATCTGCTAGTTTGTTTGCTTGGCGTGCAAGCGTTTCCACCGAAAGATCTTTTCCTTCTGAAACTAACCTTTTCATTTCTGCGCTAATCTTATCCGCAGATTCTCGTTCTGTGAGATGTCTTCCATTTATAAAAGGATTATTCTCTGGATTAGTAGAGACCCTAACTTTCGGATTTCGCTTTTCACGCTCAACAGTTTTACTAACTTGTCTAATTCGTTCAAAGCTGTTATTAATTCCTTCTAGATCTTGGTTGAAATCATCTGGCGGATTCTCGAAATAGTTTTGTGGCTCTGATTGTTGAGCTGGTTGTGGTGCGGGTGGTATAAAATTCGAAAGTGGCTGTGGTGAAGGCTGCGTAAATTGTTGCGGTTGATTTTGCCAATTTGGTGAAATAACTGTTTGATTCATTGAATCTGGATAAGGATTGTAGTTTAAATGAATATTTTCATCAAAATTTTGTTGCGGTTGATTTTGCCAATTTTTATTTTGCTGAAAATTATTATAATTTTGCGCTTGCGATTGATTCCAATTTTGCCAATTCGAAAAAGCCCCATTTTGCATTTGTGGCTGATTGCGGCTAAAATTCATTTGGTATTGATTTTGCTGATTTTGAGAAAAAGCTGTTTGCTTAGCTTCAGCTGGTTCTGAAACTTGAACATCTTCAAATTTAATATTATCTGAACCTTCGTATCGATTTTTAGGGTCGAAATAATAAGTTTTGTCTTGAATATTTTCCGAATTTTCATCTGTAAATTGCGCTAAATTTCGGGCCATATCAAGATTTTGCATAATTTGCTGTTTTCGTCGCTGATCGTGTTGGTTTAATAAATTATCAACATTTGAAGAAACTCGTGAATTATCAAACATATCTTCGGCTGCACGAGCTTCATTTGAATATTCTTCGCGAACAGTTGTGTTAACTGGCGCAATAGAGTGTTTAATGGCCCACCCTTCAGTATCAACAATATCTGCTAAGTAACTAAGTCTACGTGAGGCTTCATTTTGCGAAAGTTCTTTTGTGAGATGTTCTTCTCTATTTACTGGTGCAGAAATTTGAATTAAATGTTCCACGCCATCTGGCTGCCAAAAACGCTTGTTTGGTTTTAAATAAAATGAAACAACTGCTGCAAGATAAGTTTCCATTGGTTGGTCTTTTCGAAGCGGTAAAGCAAGCGCACCAAAAAAGATAATAATAGGTAGTGGCAAAATAATTAACCCCGGGAAAATTCCCCAAAGAAAAATCTCTAGCGCAATACAGCCTGCCACAATAATCAGGTAAATGAATTGCCGAAAGTTAAACGGCCCAAGCAATTTGTCATCAGCCTCAACGTCTTGAGGAACTTTATAAACGCTCATTCTTTATTTGCCCACTTCTCCTTATTTCAATAATATTAATTTTAACATATTTTCGAAAAAAAATAAAGCTTAAAAATAAAATAGGCAAAAATATTTAGATTTTGCCTATTTCTTGTCTTTAATATTTTCAGGCTTCCAATTTCCGCCCAAAACTTTATCATAAAGACCTTTATTATTTCGTTCAATCTCTTTAAGCATTTTGCGAATTTCAGCACCTTGCACGGCATTGAGTTTTCCGTATTCTGAAGGGTTTTCGTTAATCGCCTTAACACTTTCGAGCGTGGATCTAATGGTTTCATTCGACATATTCGAAATTGCTGATTTATCCCAAATGATTTTCATTGCGTCATTTGAAGCTTTAATAATTTTATCATCTGAGACATTTTTAGCGTAATTGTCGTGAATGGCATTATAAACTTCTTTCGAATTCATACCATTTACAGCAATATTTTCAAGTGCTGCACCACCAATAAATTGAAGATCGTCTTTTTTGGTTTTCTTGAAAGCTTCAACTAAGTCGTTTCGGTTAGCGTTCAATTCTCCACCAATTTCAGTTTTACCAAGTGAATCGATAGCACCTTTCAAGTCGGTTGTTCCCATAAACTTCTCGGCTGTTGCAGCACGTAAGTTTTTAGTAATTTCGAAATCAATTCCATCTTTCTGGATTTTTTCACCCATATTTTTCGAAAAGATTTCGCTATAATCATTGCCTGAAAAATTAAGTGATTTTGTAAGGTTTGTGAGTGATTCGACTTCTTCTTTGTTCTCTTTCGAAGCCGCCACTAAAGAACTTGCAAGTGCCGAGACTTTTCCGGCTTCACCACGCACACCGGATGCGGTTTCGAGCAAGTCGTTACTGTAGCGCATGTTATTTGCCATTGCATTATTGAGTGAAAGATTATTATTCTTTTCAGCCAGTTTAAGAGCATTTGTTTGATTCATATTATCAACAAATCGAAGTGCTTGTTCGCCAAATTTTCCGCGTAAAGCCTTTAGTGATGCTTCGCTTAAATCAACAACACCGGTAATGTTTCCATTATCATCTTTTTTGAGCGTTGAATTAAATAATTCTGCTTTAATTTGCGAAAGCCCAGCATTTGTACTTGCGGTCGCACGATTGAGAGCTTCAGTGGCTAACATTTCTTGATATTGCGTATCTGAATTTATTAAATGCTTTTTACGAGCATTATAATACATGTTCGAAAACGCATTCGAACCTTCTGGTATATTTTGAATTGCGTCTCGTCTTTCATTTTCAAGATCTGTAAAGCGTTCATTTTGATACAATTCTGCAATTGATTTCGAAGCACCAATTCGACGTCGGCGGTTATAGTTCATCTGATTAATTCGTACAGGAAGTGAATTTGGCTTTTCTGCAATTGCACGATTTCGATACATTTCTTGGTTTTCTGAAAGGAATTTCTTTGCACGATCAACCGGACCTTTGTTAGGATTATTGATAATTCCAGCAAATTTACCAAGTAGACTACCGCTAATTCGCATAATTGTTGGTGTAATCGCTAGCGGCACAACTTGCACTACGGCACCAAGTAAGAAAATTAAAAAGCTACCGTTCGAACTTGCAATAATTGTTGTTCCGATTAATTGTGAACCTCCAAAAAGAAGAGAAATTAATGGATACATCACGAGCATCGTAGTGAATAAATCTTTCCATTTTTCGAACCATTTTTCAGTATTTGGCAAAATATTCGCTGCAAATGCAAGTGGCGCTAAGAAAACTAAAACAATAATAATTGCCTGTCGTGCGGCTAAAATTACTAAAGCTACAACCGCCGAATAAATTACTGCAATTAGTGCTCCAAGAATCATCATTACTGCAGCGCCAATATTACCCATAGTTGCAACCGTTACAGTGTAAGCACCATAAGCCACCACGCCAGTTCCGCTTAAAACTGCAGCGGTCATATTTGACCAATCAAGATTAGCTGTTTTTATCTTATTTTCACCGCCATTATTAAAAATACTATCTCTAATTCCAATTAAAAGATTTTGAGTTTGTGCACCTAAAATATTCGAAATATCAACTAAAATCGCACAAATATAATAAGAAACATTAATTAAAATTGCTGCAATAATTAGCTTTGGTAATAATTTTTTAATTCCGTAATTGCTAATTCCGAATCCTGTTACTTGCGAATAAATTACAAAAACAAATCCAATCACAAAAAAGACGTTTGCAACATTTCGCATATAATCCCAAACTTGAAAAAGACCAGATTGATTTGATGTATAAAGTGGTTGCACTCGCAAAAATGCTTGGAGCCAGTCATAAATACCGTCCATCCATTTCGAAATTGTATTAGCAACCATACAAACCATCCAGCCACCCCCGCCTTCAACACTACAAAGTGACTTATCTTCATCTTTCGAAACGCCATCAACTTTAACATCTTGTGCTTCACCGTTTTGTTTTACGTTCCCAAGTGCGCTTACATCAAATGAATAAATTTTTCCGCTTGAAGTATCATTCTCATTATCAAGAGCGATTACTGTTGTTTTGTTTTCGCCAGCATTTAATGAAGAATTTTCGGCATAAAGTTTTTTTGAACGTATTGATTCTGGAAATCTTGAAGTGTCAGAAACTTTTGAATATGTTTTTCCATTATATGTTATGCCATTTTTTGAAGAATCTGTCCATTTTGCTCCATCAAGAGCAAGGGCGATATTCGAATTAAAAAATCCCAAGATTGCGACTACTGTAAAAATCGCGATGAAAAACACATTTCGAAAATCTTGAGTTTTTGCTTTTTTGAACCTCGCCAAAGTTTGCATATGACCTGATTTTATCATAATTTAACCCTTTTGTCAACCTTAAAATTAAGTTTTTAGAATAAAACACTTGCTTTTTCCTTAAAAATGGTTTAAAGTATAATTATCATGGTAAGCAAAATAAAAAATATAATAATAGTTGGGTTAATTTTGACGAGCTTTTTTGCAGCTTTTCAGAGTGTTTTTTCTTTAAATTATACTAATTATACTTTTGCAAAAGAAATAGTCGAAGATAGTAATGGTAATAGTGCGGACCCAAGTGATTTAAAATCAAAATCGGATTCAAACAGTAATTCTGACAGTAAAAAAAGTAAAGACACCCCTCCTGCTGATGCAAAAACTGCAATTCTCCCTTCAGACTGGAAAATTGAAGATATTTTAAATATGGTTTTAGTTGTAGTAACTACTGGCGTTGGAATTGCAGCAGTTGGCTCGATTGTTTTTGCTGGCGTTCTGTATATCACCGCTCGCGATAATGCTGCGCAAGTTTCTAAAGCTAAAACGATGATTATGAATACGATTATCGGTATTATAGCTTATATTTTAATGTGGGCGTTCTTAGAATGGATTATTCCAGGAGGAATTTTATAATGAAAAAGATTATTCTAGCAATTTTTATAACTTTTATGCCAGTTTTGTATTTTTCGAATAATGCTTATGCGGCTGGTTGTAACGATAATCAAACTTTTTTCGGTCTCCCCGCTTGGTATCGTGGATTAACTAAATCTGGCGAAGGCGGATGTCAAATTAAAAATATTGGGCCGTCTGGAAAGGGTGAAGTTACTTTAGAACAGTTTGTCTGGACAGTAGTTGCGAATGTTATTGATATGGCTTTTCGAATTGCTGGTGTTGCTGCAATAGGATTCATTATTTATGCAGGTTATCAATATATGATTGCTGTTGGTGACCCAGGAAAACTTGCGGGTGCTAAAAAATCACTAAATAATGCAATAATCGGACTAGTAATTGCAGTTCTTGCCTCAACAATAGTAACATTTATCTTAGGGATTTTAGGATAATGAAAGAATATAAATTTTTAGCAGAAGCATCCTTTGATAAATCAAAAGTATTAAACGGGATTGATACTTCAAATAAAAACAAAGCTAGCGATGCTTCGATGCAGAATGCTTTCAACACTGCTTTTATTTGGGCTGGAATTATTTGTGTGATTATAATTATTGTGTCGGGATTAACATTTATAACGGCTGCCGGAAATCCAGGAACAATTTCGAAAGCGAAATCTGCACTAGTTTACGCTTGTGTAGGTATTGTGGTAATTATTTCAGCTGCACTAATTGTTAACTTAATTCTTGGCGGGTTACTAACGGGGTCAATATAATGAAAAAAATAATTTTAATAAGTAGTATTTTATTTTCAATGATTCTATCACCTATTGCTTTTGCGGAAGGCGGAACGAATGGAGCTAATAGTAGTGGAACATTCAACGCTTGCAAACATGTTGTTTCTGGAAAAACTGCAGTTTGTTCTGGTGATTCAAAAAATGCTACAAATATTGCTAAAAATATAATCTCCATTCTCCTGTGGGTTGTTGGTATAGCGGCGGTTATTGTAATTATCTATGCAGGAATAACATTTATAACAGCAGCTGGAAATCCATCAGCAATTACTCGAGCCAAAACAATGATAATTTATGCTGTTATTGGTTTAGTAGTTGCAATTCTCTCTTACGCAATTGTTAATTTCGTTATTAACACTTCAAGCGGAAAAGGAGTTGGCGGAGGATCATCTGGAAGTTCAGGCACCTCTGGCGAGTCTAATAATTCAAGTGGCTCAACTAATGCTGGATCGCAAAGTAAAAACCAAAATGGTGAAAATAATTCAGGACAAAGTTCAAGTGGCTCGAATAGCTCAAATAATAATTAGAATAATATAAGGAGAATAAAATGAAGAAAATTTTAATAGCTTTTGGATTATTTCTTGCGGTGGCTGGCTCTTTTGCCTTCAATGCTGGATTTTTCGAAAAACAAGCTTATGCAAATAGTGCAGCAGATTTAATAAAACAAGGTGCAGATTCAACTGGTCAACAAGATACTCGTTCAGCTGGTGATATTGCTAAAGACGTTGTAAATATAATGTTCTTTATTATTGGTGTCATGGCGGTTATTATGATCATTTGGGGTGGAATTCGATATGTTCTTTCGGCTGGAAATAGTGCTGCCCTCACTAGTGCAAAAAATACAATCGTATACTCTATTATAGGTTTAATTATTGCAATCCTTGCATACGCAATTGTGAACTTTGTTATTAATACTGTTGCGGGCGGTAGTCGGTAATAATAAGACTTCAGATTTGTTTAGTTGAATGATTGCTAATAATTAAAATACTTGCAAAATAGTAAAAATTTGATATAATTTAAGTATATATAATTTAAGAAAGGAAATGTAATTTAAAATGAAAAATATTGTAAAAATGGCTCTATTGACCGCCGCAACAATATTCGCTGTTGGTGCTGCTACATTTGCAACAATTCCAGCTTATGCTGCTGATTGTAAGGTTACTGGCGGTTTGAAATCTGCCGATAGCTGTGCTAAAGGTGTTCAAGAAGAAAATGGTGGTCCAACGAGCCTGTTTGATGGAGATTCTCCAATTTTCACAACTGCAATCAATATTATGCTCTTTATAATTGGTATTCTTAGCGTGATTATGCTTATCTATGGTGGTATTCGCTATGTGCTTTCGAGTGGTGATGCTGGCGCCGTTCAAAATGCTAAAAATACAATTATGTATGCTATTATTGGTCTTGTAATTGCAATCCTTGCTTACGCAATTGTTAACTTCGTTATTCATTCGATTACTAATAAAGAATAATAAAAATAATAAATAAAAAGACTTCATTTTACAGAGGTCTTTTTATTTATTTGAAAATTTGTAAATTTTAAAAAATAAACTAATATAATAAAAATCCCGAAGTTTTGCACTTCGAGAATTTTATTTTTCTACAGAACTTTAATTCGTGTTGCTTGAGTTTTAACTTTTGTGAAGCTGATTGTTAAAATTCCATCTTTCAACATTGCTTCAACTTCATCTTCTTTGATCGGAACTGGAAGAGTTAGTGTTCGGCTAAATTCTCCCCAGTAGCATTCTTGTGCATGATGAGCGATAATTCCCTCTTGATCACCAGGATTTAGACTTCCGCTAATCGTTAAAGTTCCATCTGAAAGTGAAACATCCAAGTCATTTTTATTCACACCCGCAGTTCGTGCTTTAACAAAAAGCTTATCTTCTGTTTCATAAACATCAACAGCTAATTGACCAGGAAGTTCATTTTCTTCTTCCGCAATTTCAATTTGTTCAGCTCCGCTGAAAGCTTCATTTTCTGAAGTTTCCATCAAATCATCACCAAAATTGAAAGCAGCTTCCAATTCATCATTCAAAAAGCTATCATCATTTTGTCTTCTAGCCATTTTTCCTCCGCATTAAATTTCCTAAATAAGATTAATTTACTTTATTATATCGCACTTTTATTATATAATCAAGAGGTAGAAACGATTTTTTATGAAGAAAAGCATATACGAAATAATTTTGAACTCTTTTGCGCCAGATAATTGCTATTTTTGCCAGAAATTGGGCGACCCTATTTGTAAAAAATGCCTTGAATCAAGGTGTAATTTTGGAAATTCCCTTTCTCGTTCGAATAGTGTGATTTCGAAAGAATTTTATCTTTCGAAAAGGTCTGGAGAACTTCAAAAAATAGTTGATGAATTTAAATTTCAAAGCAAGAGGCAGAATGCTTATTATCTCGCAAAACTTTTATCTGATTTTCTACTTTCGAATAATGAATTTATCAATAATCGTGAAAAATTGGTTTTAATTCCGGTTCCAACACTTTCGAATCATATTCGTGAACGTGGTTTAGATCATAGTGAATTTTTGACTCGTCAGCTTGCAAAGAATCTAAAAATTGAAAAATTAACATTAATTAAAAGAATATCAAAAACTACTCAACGTGGCAAAAATTTTAAAACGCGACAAGTTCAGGCAAAAAGTAGTTATGAGTTTACGGGAGAAAAGCTTTCGAAAGATAAAATTTATGTAATTTTTGATGATATTCGTACAACTGGCGCAACTTTAGATTCTATTGCAAAAATTCTTCACCAAAGTGGTGCTAAAGAGGTTTGGGCGTTTTATTTACTTCAGCAAGAAAAATAACTTGAGAATTCAAAAAAAATGTGATATAATGGAAAATATCTGGAGAGGTGGCCGAGTGGTTGAAGGCACCGGTCTTGAAAACCGGCATGCGGTAAAACGTATCGAGGGTTCGAATCCCTCCTTCTCCGCCAAAATAGGTAATTCTGCTTAACGGCAGGATTTTCTATTTTAATAGAGATTTTTTGAATTTTTAAATAGCTTATGGTATAATTAAAATATTATGAATTTCGACAATGAAAACCGAAATGGCGTTCCTCGCGTAACGGGTTTGCCTGAATCACAATTTCGAACACCTGAGGCAGGTAGTTTTATGGCTGAAAACCCTAAAGAATCTACCGAGCCGGTTTTTGAAGAAGTTAAACCCTTTAATCCAGAAGAATATACACAAGTTCGTGAAGTTGAAAATAATCAATCGCCCACTGAAAATATTGCCGAAGAACGAGAAATTGTTAATTGGCAAGCTCAAGACTTAATAATCGGTGATAAAAATAAATCTTGGTATGTTATATTTTTAATTATCATTCTAGCATTTTGTCTTTTTGCAATTTTGAATCAATCTTGGACTTTTCTTGCTTTAATTATAGTATCAGCCATTGGAATTTTAACTCTTCGAAAATCAAACCACACCCAAATCATATCTTATAGTCTTTCGACTCATGGAGTTTATATGGGTGAAACTTTTCATTCCTATGGTGAATTTCGAGCTTTTGGTATTCGAAAAGAAACAAATACTTATGCTATTATTCTTTTGCCTAAAAAACGCTTTTCGCCCAGCACAATTATTTACTTCCCGAAGGCAAATGGTGAAAAAATCACAGATATTATTGGCGCTCGCCTACCAATGGAAGAAGTCAAACTTGATTTAATCGATAAAATTATTCGAAAAATAAATCTTTAATCTTGCAATATTTTAAAAAATATGCTAAAATTTAAATGTCTGCTTAGCGCAGAAGAACTTCAAAAGTTAGCTACTGAAAAGTAGCATATGCACCTGTAGCTCAGCTGGATAGAGCGTTGGCTTGCGGAGCCAAAGGTCGTAAGTTCGAATCTTGCCAGGTGTACCATAGAAAA
>CAUUHI010000013.1:0-9389 GCA_963544935.1 uncultured Saccharimonas sp. (SeqCode)
TTTTTTAATTTACCGTCAAGTTTTTTTATTTCTTTCTTCGAACCTAAAATCGAAGAAATACCATTTTTAACTATGTTGTCAAGACGAGGATTACATCCTCTTATGAATTGGTCGATAGACCAATTATCATTGCTACTGATAGTAATTGCAAAATTCATGTCATAGATATTATATCTTTCACAGATATTCAACCCTGTGATATATATATTGTTCATGAGCCTCTCATTTTCATTTTCATTTTCACTCTCACTTTCACTAGCTAACTTATCAACAATAGGTCTTAAAGAGTGGAGAATTACCACAGATTCCTCAAATCCAAGCTGATCATCTTGCGTGATTAAATTGATAATATTTCCAGCAATAGCAGATGCCATTTGCTTTGGAGTATTTAGGATGCTTTTGTCAACCGCTTCAGAAAACCGCCTCTTGAAACTTTCCAGAAAATTCAAAACTCTCTGCAATTCTACTTGTATATCTTCATAGTCTTTATCGTATTTTTTATTACTATGTTTTTTTTCCACAACATCTAAAACAGTCTGCAACTCTTCAATATCGCAGCCGCTAATTGCCTTTAGCGCTCTCCGAGCGTATGATACTAATGGACGGAGATACGTTTGAGCCTTAAAATAATCTTCACTTTCCTCTTTAAAAAGAACTTCATATAATAACATTTTTGTTACCTCCAAAAATATATAGAATATAAATATTATACCTATTTTTACATTTTTTGTCAATTATAAAATCCCTACTCAGCAAGCAAAGATATATAAACTATTCTAAAGAAACAAGAAAAATGATAAACGAAGAATAAAAGCAGTTCTTCGAGTTTTAGCAAGATGAACACCTAACCCTTCTATATTATTTAAAAGGTAGATTTTAATAAAATATCTCTTTTTTGCATAAAAATACACTTCTAAAGTCCTTTTGCAAATTGTGAATTAAAATATTGTCATACCAGATTTTCGAAAAAAAGAAGACCCCGCATAATTAGCAGGGTTAAGTTCTTTATCAGATGAAAAATTATAATCATTGGATTATTTAGCTAGTGGACTGTGGACTTTAATGGACTTCGAAAGATTGATATTTTCCTCAATAGCATATCTACCATTTAACGAAAATTCTAATGCATCATTATTATCAACTCTTGGAGCGACGTTATAGCGCATTCTTGCTTTTGCTCTAATAAAACAGCGGACCACCCAGAGATAAAACTCTGTAAGAACCCATGCACCTACAATAAAAACAAGTAATCTTTTATCTGCTAGCTGGTTTTCAATTATTAAAAGCGCTAATAAACATAGTAAAGTTAAAGCAATAGCTATATGAGATAAATAAAATCTAATTGCGAATTTATTTATCTCTCTTAAAGCTTCCTTTGCAAAACTAAAAGCTCTTCTCTCTGCTTCCGTGTTCTTAGACAATTTAATTCCTTTGTCAAGAACCCACACCCAGCTAGTTATCAGCCTTTTATTGGTATTAAGATTTCCCTCCTCACTGAAGAAGTATAATCTAGCGATTTGAAAATTAGCAACGAGCGTTATGGTTATTAAGCTTATCAATATTAACATTGACAAAAATCCATAGTTCTGACTAATTTTTGCGAGCATCAATAAAGCACTTAAGATTAAAAGCCACACAAGAAGTGCAATTTTTAGCCACAGATTATCAATAAATACCTTATTGATAATATAGTCCTTTTTCGGAAAATTAAATTCACGAATTTCCTTCGTGCCTAATTTAATTTCCTCATTTTCGCTAGTATCCAAGTTTTTCATCACCACAATTTTTGAAATCTTCATAGATTTCACCTCTTTCTAAAATTTCTTTGCGAAATGCAACTTTCAAATTATACCATATATTCTCTAAAAATGCAAATCTTGCAGGCTTTCTAAAAATCTGTTAAACTGGTTTTATGAATAATGAAGATTTTGACATTTCAAACTTTTCGAAGGATATTTTTGATGATTTTTCAAAAACAGAGATTAAAGCAAAAAAACAAAAAAATCGAAAAATTCCAGTTATAATGATTTCTGGCTTTTTAGGTTCAGGCAAAACCACTCTTTTAAACCATCTTTTAAGATCAAGCCCAAATCTTAAAATTGGCACAATTGTGAATGATTTTGGCATAATAAATATCGATAGTAAATTAATCTCTAACGGGATCAATGAGCAAAAAATTGAGCTTAGCAATGGCTGTATTTGCTGTATGATTGGCGATAACGGATTAAGCGAACCACTTTCAAAATTAGCAAACAAAGATTCGCTACTTGACGCAATCATAATTGAAGCCAGTGGAATTGCTGAACCTTACGATTTGCTTAAAACTTTGCAATATTCTGGAAATCAATATTCTTATTTCGGCGGAAATATTTATTTAATCGACGCTCAAAATTTCGAAAATTCCAAGAAAGACTTTCCAACACATTTTAAAAAATGCCTTAAAGCGAGTGATATTATCGTTTTAAATAAAACCGACTTAATTTCAAAAAATAAAATTCAAGAAATCCGTGAATTCATTAGAAAATTAAACCCAAATTCACCAATTATTGAAAGCCAAAACTCAAAAATTAATCCTGATTTAATTTTTTCTTGGAAAAAATCCGAGCAAAAAAATAAAGAGAAAAGTGAAGAACATGACCACGATCACAAAGATCACATTCATAACCAATTTCAATCTTTGGCTTTCGAAACGGTAAAACCACTAAACCCTCAAAAATTCCTAAGTTTTCTTGATAATTTGCCTAAAAATCTTTTTCGAATGAAAGGAATTTGCTATTTTGGAATGAAAGGATACGAACAGAAATATATAGTTCAGCTGGTTGGCAAAACTATTGATATTTACAGTGAAGAATGGAAAGATGAAGTGCCAAAAACCGAACTCGTTCTAATCGGCTCTAAAATTGATAAAGCTGAAATTCTTGCAAAATTGAGAGATCTAGAAGATAAAAACCCAGATGAAATCACGCCGCAAAATATGGTGAATTTCGAAAGGTTCTTTCTGTCAAATTAAAGCGAAACCGACCGTTGAATATGGTCGGTTTTAAGTTTAAAGATTTTGTAAAAATTTATCAATAGCAGTTTTATCTCTCTTAATCAAAGCAATTCGCCCAGTAATCTCTCGCTCACCCATCTCGATCGCTCTAGTTAAACTTGGGTCATTTTTTAGAGGATCAAAAAACTCTTTAAATTCTTGAAGCTGTTTCTCGGTTCGCAAGATTACACCTGAATATCGCGGAAAATCATTATAACTTTTATCGCCATCAAATTTTTCCTCAATTAATTTCCAATTTTCACGCAACCATTTCCACGCTAGCTCTCGAGTCTTCAAATTTCGGAGTAAATGAACATACCAGCTTAAAATATCCTGCGTTCGAATTATATCATTTTCAAGCATTTTTTCAAGAAGCAATTTACCAGTTCGAATATTTTTAGATGAAGTTAAAGCCACCATAATATCATCTCGATAATCAACATTTGAAGTGTTCTTATAACTTTCGAGCATTTTTTGCACTAATTCTGGAGATTCTTCAAAGCGAATCTTTACAGTTAAAATTAAACTTCGAATTTCCGAATCAATATCTTCCATATTCCGCGAATTTTTAAAAATATCTAAAGCACCCAAGATCGCTTTTTCATTTTCAGCATAAATCATGTGCGCCAAAATTGAGCTACGTTTTTGTGTGTCTTCTTCGTCTTCACCAGTTTTTTTAACGAATCCAAGTTTTTCAAATTCATTCTGAGCTAAATTGCCAACAAATTTTTTCATTTTTTTCGAACTCGCAGAATCTTCATCAATAAAAATTTTCAATTCGCCAATTAAAAGACTAATCATGTCCCAAACCGTTAAAGAAGTTTCTTTATCATAACTACGTAAAGTTCTCAGAAGCTCAACACTTGGAATTTCACCACCGCGTGAAAGCAAAGAGCGTTCTTGAAGAATTTGAAGGCGAGAAATTGTATCTAAATCACCATTTCTAACCTTGTCAAGCAATTTTTCAAAAAGATTTTGGCTGTAATTTGTAATAAAATGAGCAACACTCCCTTGATTTAGCTGAACAAAATCTGAACTTTTCTTACAAATTAAATCTTTTGAATCCATAATCTCAGGCAAATTATTTTGATTTGAGCCAAGTAAAATTGGCCAAATTCGCCCACTATCTTTACCTTCATCAATAAAAAATTGCTTTTGCGATAATTTTAATTCTTCACCTTCTTCTTTGGCCAAAACACTCGGATAACCACTTTTAAAAAGCCAAGGATTCATAAAATCTGCGACATTTTTACCAGAAGCTTCGCTCAAACAATCCCACAAATTCTCGCCAATTGTATTTTGATATTTAAACTTATCAAAATACATTTGCAAACCTTTTTGAAATGCGTCGTTCCCAACATATTTTCGAAGCATATTCATTAATCGAGCACCTTTTGCATAAACAATTGCGCCATCAAAAATAGTGCTAATTTCATCTGGATGATGAACTGGAACATGAACCGCCTGAACACCATCAATTGCATCGCGGTGCAAACTTAAAACCGCTTCGTTAACTGCAAATTCTTCCCAAATTCTCCATTTCGGCTCCAAAGCATCGGTTGCTAAATATTCCATCATTGTTGCGAAAGATTCATTTAGCCAAAGCTCATCCCACCATTTCATTGTTACAAGATTTCCAAACCATTGGTGTGAAGTTTCGTGCGCAATCACTAACGCAACATATTTTTTTGAAGATATTGAGGAATTTTTACCAGCGAGCAATGCAGTTTCACGATAGGTAATTAAGCCCCAATTTTCCATCGCGCCACTAGAAAAATCTGGCAAAGCAATATGGTCGCATTTTGAAAGCGGGAACTTTTGACCAAAAAAATCTTCATAAAATTCTAAAACCCGCACCGCAAAACTAAGTGGAAACTCCATTAATTCAGAATTTTGAGCTTTTGTTGCCAAAACTGAAACTTCAACACCACTTTTAGTCTTTTTCGAAACTCGTTGAAAATCGCCTAATACAAAGGCTAATAAATATGTTGACATTTTTGGTGTTTTAGCAAATCTAACCCGTTGAATATTGCTATTTTTATTTTTTTCAATAATTTCAGTATTCGACAAAACTTCAAGATCACTCAAAGCTCTAATTTCTAATGAAAAAGTTGCCTTTGCTTCAGGTTCATCAACACACGGAAAAACCTCACGAGCATGATGGCTTTCAAATTGAGTTGCAAAAAGCTCTTTTTTCTCACCATTTTCTTTATAGTAGCAAGGGTATAATCCATGCATCGCATCTGTTATTTTACCAGAGAACTCAATTTTAAGTTGAATTTTATCACCTTTTTTAAAGTTAAGTTTTTCAATATTCACTAAAATTTCATCATTTTCAGCTTCCGAAAAGTTCAATTTCATGTCGTTAGCAAAAGTAATCTTTTTAATCTCTAAGTCTTTCGAGTGAAGCACAATTTCTTTTTCATCATTAATTTCACCAAAAATATCAACAATTCCATTAAATTCACGATTTTTTGCTTGCGTTAAATCAAGTTTTAATTCATAATGTTCGGCCTTAAATTTTTCCGCTAATCGATTAACACTCATTTAAAATCTTCTCCTTAAAATCACTTAAAATATTCTCAATCTTCACACAATCTTGTTTATTTTCGAAACGCCACTGAGCATAAATTTTCATTTTTGGCTCAGTTCCGCTTGGTCGAATCGTAATTCTTCTATCTTCTGAATCAAAAATAAAACTTACCGCATTTCCATTTTCCAACATTTTAAAACTATTTTTTTTATTTGTTGAAAAATCTAACTCACTTAAATTTTCGAAATCTCGCATTTTTAATGCACCAAAATTTTTATTTCCAATTCGTATTTTTTGCATAATTTCTTGCATTTTTGCAAATCCTTCAGCGCCGCTGAATTCAAGAGATTCGGTCTTTTCAACAAAATATCCATTTTCAGCATAAATTTCATCAAGCCTCTCACCCAAAGTTTGATTTTTAAGCTTTAATTCCGATGCAAGCTCGGCTATCATCAATCCAATTGTTGCAGCATCTTTATCTCTAGTTTGCGAACCAATAAGCCCACCAAGGCTTTCTTCAAATCCAGCAATAAATTTCTCTCCAAGCGCTTCTTTTTGTGATATTTTTTTGCCAATAAATTTAAACCCAACCAGCAAATCATCATAAATTTTTACACCATATTTTTTAGCTAAAACATTTAGCATATCAGTAGTTACAAAACTTTTGCAAATAAAGTCACGATTCCCAAAATAAAGTTCAGCATATTTATTTCGATCCTTTTGCTTCTTTGAAAGAATATAATCAGCCACTAAAATTGCAGTTTGGTTACCCGAGAAACTTCGAACCTCTCCATTTTTTTCAAGACTCATTACGCAAATTCGGTCAGCATCTGGGTCGGTAGTTAGAGTAATATCTGCTTGTTCTTTTCTTAATTTTAAAATCGCCATTCTATTTGCAGAAAGATTTTCCGGATTCGGTTTTCTATCTTGGAGAGTTGAAAAATTACCATCAAAATTCATCTGATCATTAACAAGAATGATATTTTCAAAACCTACAAACTGAAGAGTTTTTAATAAATTAGTCGTTCCAGTTCCATGAATCGGCGAAAAAATAATTTTTACATTTCTATTTTTTGATAAAGATAATTTCGCATTAGCCTTGATATAAGAATAGTCATTTTTTTCACCCAAAATTTTAATTTTACCGTTTTTTACAAATTCATCAAAATCACCAGTTTTAAATTCTTTAATATTTTTAGCAATTTTCATTAATTTTTTATCATGTGGAGCTGAAATTTGCGCGCCATCATTCCAGTAGATCTTAACTCCATTATCTTCTGGCGGATTATGGCTAGCTGAAATCACAATTCCTGCCGAAGTTTTAAGATTTCGAACTGTAAAAGATAATTCTGGAGTCGAGCGCGGAGTATCGAAATAAAAAACTTCGATATTATTTGCGGCTAAAATTTCAGCACATTTTTTCGAAAGCTCACAAGAGGAATTTCGAACATCCCAAGCAATTGCAACACTTGGTGAATTAATATTAAGCGATTTTAAATAATTTACGAGAGCTTGTACGCTTTCTGAAATCGTGACTAAATTAATCCGGTTAGAGCCAGCACCAACTTTCCCGCGTCGCCCAGCCGTACCAAATTCCAAAATTTTAAAAAATGCATCCTCGAGCTCATCCCAATCTTCATTTTTTATTAAATTCAAAATTTGCGCTTTAAATTCATGATATTTTTCATCTAAAAGCCACTTTTGTAAATTTTCGAAAGCTAACTTTGATAAATTAGACTTGGCTTTTATTAATTCTTCGCTCATTTAATCCAGCTCCTTTTATATCTATTTTATCACCATCCTTCAATAAAATCAAAGCGCTTGCGTTTTTAGAATATTTATGTTAAAATAATTCCGATGAATAAAATTCTAAAAAAATCTGCAAAAAAACTAGCCGATGACAATGCGCGCGGAGCTCAAATTGGTTTGCTTGAAGAAGTTTTTAACGATATTTATCCAAGTCGCTGGGCGATTTATAAAGTTAATTTCTTTCGCGGAATAGCTTTTGGATTCGGTAGCGCTATTGGTGCAACAGTTCTAATCTTCTTGTTAATTTGGATTCTTAACTTTTTCGTTAACATTCCGGGCGGAATTGGTGACTTTATACAATCTATCATAAATGCGATGCAAAATCGGCGATAATAAAACTACCCCATCAGGAGTAGTTTTATTTTTAGTTTGAAGAACCCGTTGTATTTTCCGTACTTATCGAGGAGGGGCCTGTATAACTTTTAGAAACTTTATACCCACCAGAGTCGACAACTTCAACTGTAATATTTTGACCAGCTTTATTAAACGTATAATCTGTTGAGAGTGTGCTTCCAGTTGGGAGAGCAGTACTAATTGTTGCGCCATCAACCTTAACCATGACCGAAGTTATATCGAAATTCCCCTTTGCAATATTTATATTTATTCGGTAAGTATTTGAATTTGCATGCCTTGAGTATGAAACGCTCGAGATAGATGGTTGTGAGTCTGAACAGTTATGAATATTGTCTTCTTCATTAACATTATAACCTTCTGGCGCAGTTATTGTTTTCTTTTTAGAAACTGGGTCGGTTGTTTCGAAAACAGTTAGTTTAACTCGAGTAGATTCTGGTGTACATTTAGTTGCTTTCTTCTTCGAAATACTATCGAACTCAATTTCTCTTGAGACTGAACCGGTTTTATTTTTATCCCACCAAGATGGGCAAATATCATTCTTACCATTTATTGTACAATTTCGAATTCCAGATGGTCTTTCAATTTTATCACCAGATTTCCATTTACCATTAGAAGCATAAACTTGATGGTGAACATCACGCATATATTCATTAATCACTCTACGCACAGGGCTGTTGTCAGGAGAGCGTAAAGCTCGACCGTCATGATTTCCGCTCCAAACACCTGTTGCAACCACAGGAGAATAGCTCATCATCCAAGAGTCCTTGGCAGCACCTTTTCCGTTATCTGTTGTTCCGGTTTTCGAAGCTGTCCAAACCCCAGGAACCGTAAATCCATAACTTCGACTTTGACCACCAAACGTAGTCGTTCGAGCACTTGGATCAGCAAGAATATCGGTCAATTCATATGCGGCCTGCGAATCAATCACATGTTTTGATTCATCTTTCCACTCAAAAATCTTTTGATTTGATGAATTTTTAACTTCAGTAAAATATGTTAATTCTTTGTAAACACCACCTCGCGCAATAGATGCAAAAGCATTTGTGTGCTCATCCTGGTGAACCGAACATCCACCACCAATTGCTGCAGAAAGACCAGCATTACTATTTTTACAATAAGATTTATCACCAAGCTGTTGCGCAACACTCAAACCTTCATCAACACCAACAATACTCAACGCCTTAACTGCTGCAATATTTAAAGAGTTTCCAAGGCTGAATCTAATTGGTACACTACCGTAAAATTGTTTCGAAGCATTCCTTAGCTGACAAGCCCCATATGTTCCATTACAGTATTGCGAATCGATATTTTCGTCCTTCAAAATTGTTCCTGGTGTATAAACTGTATCTTTCTTGTTAAACAAAGCTGCATAATCGACAATAGGTTTAATACTTGAGCCTGGGTCGAGAGATGAAGTTGAAGCATTAGTTTGACCATAGCCAGCTTTATTATAATCAACCGATCCAACTTGAGCAATAACTTGCCCAGTTGCAACATCAACAGATGTCATTGCAATATTATCAGCACCACTAACATACAAAGTTTTAGCACCAGCATTAACGGCATTTTCAGCAATAGACTGAGCCTTTAAATCAACAGTAGTTTTAACAGTTAGACCACCAGCACCAACAACTTTAACACCAAGTTTTTCTTCAAGTTTCT